>JAYRHV010000325.1:0-5694 GCA_041907165.1 Candidatus Omnitrophota bacterium
CACAAAATCACGATTAGTCAGCGGCGCTATTTATCCGATGATAATTTTGATGGTTGGGTTTTTAACTGTTTTTATTTTGCTGACTTTTGTCGTTCCTCGTTTAAGTGAAATGTTTAGTGAATTAGGCCAACGTCTGCCGTTGATCACGCAAATATTATTGTTCGTTAGTGATGCCTTAGCCAAAACTTGGTGGATTTTCTTAATCATTATTTTCTGCATCATCGCATGGATCAAGCATTTGTTGTCTTCATCGTCGGGTAAATTGAGCTGGGAATATTACTTGCTTAAGATGCCTTTTTGGGGTGAGTTTATGCAAATGGATGATATGGAACGCTTAGCCCGCACGATCGGTATTCTCTTAGAAAGTGGCGTGGAAACGGTGGCAGCTTTAGAATGTGGAGTGCAGACATTAAAAAGGGAAACTTTTAAAATACAAATGAAAAAAGTTGTTGAGGCGGTACGTCAGGGAGCTGGGTTAAGTCATGCTTTTTCTTCTTCTTCTGTGTTTACCGAAGATGTGATCAATATGATTAGCGTTGGAGAGGAATCGGGCCGGGGGTATCAGGGATTTTTGCAATGGGCATTAGTTTGTGACCGTCAGCTTGAACGGATGACAAAAACTGCCACCTCGTTAATCGAACCGGGATTGATTCTTTTGATTGGTGGTGTTGTCGGTTTTATTGTCATGGCGCTCTTGTTGCCGATATTTCAAATGAGTTTAGGGACAGGGTAGAGATGATTTTTTTGAAAAAAATATTTTTTGAAAAAAATAAGCGTGGAAGTTTTTTACTTGAAGCTTTGTTAGCGGTTTTGATTCTTTCGGTAGGTTTGGTTGGGGTTATCCGTGGACTTCTCTCATCGCTTAATGCAGCAAAGCGCGCAGAGGAGTATTCGCGCGCAATTTTAGTTGCCGAAAATGTTTTTGTACAGCTGATGTGTCTTAATGGCCAGAAAAACAGTTCCTCAGCTATGCTGGAAACAAACAAAAAAAGTTTTACAGCGCAGGTTGATATTGGATACTCTGATAATATTCTGATCCCCAACAGCTTGCAAGTAGCTCAAGTTAAGGTCCATTGGCCGGGCGCACTTAAACAAAAAGAGATCCAAGCGGTAACTTTGCTTTCTGGGCCCGTAGATGAAAAAAAGTAATCAATGCCAGCGCAAGTGCCGGGGTTTTACGCTCATTGAAATTTTGTTAAGCGTCACTATTGTGGCTTTTTTGGCAGGGTCTTTATACGCTGTGTTTGCCGCTGGCTTTAAATTGGATCACCGGTCGAGAGTGAGTTTTGATGATTTAGATGCTAACCGATTGCTGTCGGAACAACTTTATAAAGATTTTGCTAGAGCGGTGTTTTATGATTTTCGCGGTTCTTTCCCAGAAAAAAAAAGCTTTAGTTATAACGGAACAGAATTTATTTTTCTCATTGAAGAAAACGACCAGTTGCAATGGATCCGTTATAGTTTGGCGGTTGCACCCAGAGGACAAATCAAAGAAACCCGCTTAGGAACGGTTACGAACCATAATGTAGCGGTATCCAATGTTACAAGTACACAAAAAAGTTTGCTTACTTTAGTCCGGGACGAGAATGATTTTACGCATTTTTTTAATTTGACAGATGTCCCGCAAAAAAGAACAGTGTTAAACAGCCGTGTTTCTGCCGATAGCTTGAAATTCTTTTTTGTAACTGGGCTTGCTGGTTCAAGGAAACTTGAGTGGGGGTCAATCTGGGATAAAAACTTTCTTCCATCGGCTGTTCGGATGAGTGTCTCTGTTGTATCTGAAGCTGGGATAAGTCAAAATTTGACAGAGGATTTTGTTTTGCCCTCAGGGGGCCGGGATGAGTCTTAAGAGCCTTCCGGCACGCCAAAGGGGGTCTATTTTAATTGTTGCAGTGTGGATTTTTGCCTTGTTGTTTCTTTTAACAATTAGTTTGGGGCGACGGGCGAATCACGAATTGTTGTTTGTGGAATATTCACTTCAAAAAATGCAAGCGCGTTATTTGGCGTGGGCGGGTTTGCAGTATGCCCTTGAGCAGATTCGCAAGGATTCTTTAGATGAAAAAAGCAAGCTTTTTGATGATGCCTATGCTTGCGGCGTTAAACTTTCTTTAGATCAGTCGCCGGAAGATATTTTTAAAAATATTGAGTTGCATCAGGGCAGTTTTGAGATTTCTTTTCAACAGCACAAGGGCGATAAAGTCACGACAACGTATGGCTTAAGAGATGAGGATGGGAAACTTAATTTGAATGCTTTGAATTTAGGGAATTATGAAATATTCAAGCATCTTTTGATGACCATCGGTGTTGAAGAAAATCAGGCTTTGCAAATCGCGTCAGATGCCTTGGATTGGCGCGATGAAGATACTCAAGCTGCTTTAGGAAAGGATCATGCTCAAGAGGGACCTTATGTTTGGCTTCAAGAGACAATGCCGGCTAAAAACCGTCCCTTTGACAGTCTTAGCGAGCTTAAGTTTATTAAAGGAGTGACTCCTGAAATGTATCAAAAACTCAAAGAGCTTGTGACAATATTCCCGCGTCGTTCAGAAAAGCTGCAGATTAATTTTTCGACGGCACCGCGTGAGGTATTGTGGGCATTGGCGCGGTATTTTGCCGGGCCTTTGACCAATAGTTCTTTGGTTGACGCGGATAGTTTGTTGGATAAAATTCTTACAGCCCGTGTAGGCCCGGATAAGATTCAAGGGACTAAAGACGATATTTCAGTCGATGAGAGAAAGTTAAGCTTAACTATGCCTGAAGAAAATATTTTTCGGGCAATGAGTGCCGTCAGGACAAATACTTCTCGTTTTTTGACTGTACACTCTAGGGGTCTTGATGCTTTTGGTCGGCGTAAAAGCCAAATTGACGCAGTGATTGATCGTGAAACGCTAAGCATAGTTTCATGGAAAGCGGATTAAGTCTAAATAAATTTAATAGGAAGTGGTCTTGGCTATGATCGTGTTTCAAAAAAAATTATTAACAGTTTTTGGAGTAAGTCAAAGCCAGATGAGTGTTGTTCAAGGCTCGAATGCAAAACTTGATTTTTTTGCAAGCGGTCCAATTGATTGGAGCGATGAACAAAAGGCCCGCGTATCCTTGTTGGCATTGATTCCCATCTCTTATCGTCGACAAATTGGCGAATTATGCCTAGTCCTTCCCCGGGAGCTGTTTTTTACAAAACTTATTTTTCTGCCTTCTGCCGATGAACAAGAAATTAGAAAAATGGTTTCTTTGCAGATCAGCCAGCTTTTGCCATATGTCCCCGAGCAAGCAGTTTGGGATTGTGTTATCAGCAGCCAAAAAGCAACGGGCAGCGATGTATTGATTTTCGCAGTATCGCGTCAAGCTGTTATGAGGTATTTGCGGGTATTGTCTTCTGTAGGTCTTTATCCTACTGTCGTAACGGTAAGCTCGTTTGCTTTGGCAGGTCTTTTGGCGACGGTTGACCCGGGCGGCCATGCTGCTTTATTTTTTCCAGACAGGAATTCTACGGAAATATGTTTTTCTGCCGATGGCAAGTTTTACTTTTCGCGGTCGATTGCTTTTGGCACTAATGATTTTTCAACAGATAAGCTCAGTGATTTTTGGACTGCGTTACGCTTAACGTTTGAATCGCAAAGAAAGAATTTTTCACAATACGGCCCTCTGTCCGGATTATTCTTGTTGCGCTCTTCTGAAGATTTTCCTCAAGGTTTTTTGGAACAATTAACGAAGACCTCAGGTATTTCATGGGGAGATTTATCGATAGAAGGTTTCAAGAAAAAAGTAGGCCCGTTTTATTTGCCAAATCAGGATATCTCTTGTGTTGATGCGGTTGTTGTTTCGACAATTTTGCAGCAAGGCATTAAGAATATCAGTAACTTTTTGCCAAAGAATTTTATAGACAGGCACAGTATCAATGCTGGACGTAAGAACATGTTAATATTTATCTCTTTATTCTTAATGAGTGTATTTAGTTTGACTCTTGCAGTTGGTGCGCCCGCAATAAAAAAGGTAGGGCAGATTAAGCTATTGGATGATAAATTTAAAAAAATTGAAAATCCTTCCCTAAAACTACAAAAAGAAAGACAAGTTTTAGCGGATCTAGAAAGCAATTTAGAAAATCGTATTTTACCGCTTTCTCTTATTGAGGAACTTTATAACTGTTCAACGGGGGGGATTGCTTTTTCTCGCGTATATGTTAGCGACAAAAATGTCCTTGATCTGGAAGGTCAAGCTTTTCAATCTTCTGCCGTCAATGATTTACAGGAAAAAATGATTGCCTCAGCGCTATTTCGTGATGTGCGCCTTGAGCATACAGTACGACGGACAAGTCCCATGGGAGAAGTTGTCCAATTTGCTATATCTGCTAGATTGCAAAATAGGCCATACTCAAAAGGGGAGTAGAGGATGCTGGTTTTAAAATTTAGGGAACAAGTAATTGCTGCGATTGCCGGATTGTTGGTTTTTTCTTTGGCGTGGACGTATTTTGTCATCCAACCGATTTGCGCTTATCAGGCAGATTTAGACACAGCACTTAAAGAAAAAAGTTTGAAACTTTACGAAGCTAAAAAAGTTCTTGATGGACAAGCCGCAAAGTCTTCAATGGAATTTGCTCTAAAAAAGTTCTACTCTGATGGCTTGCCTCAAGAAGAAATGTCTCGCATGATCAAAGAAATTGAATCTGCCGCAGCAGCTGATGGACTGCAAGTTGTTGAAACAAAACCCCAGCCGCTTGTACAAAATTCCGGTTGGTATGAGCTTAAAATTAACATTGTTTTTGAGGGACGTTGGATTGATATTGCCAAGTTTTTGTATCAGCTTGATGGGAGTTCCAAACCTCTCTTAATCAATGAAATAACTTTAGAGTCCACTCTTGCGCAACAGCTGACGATACGCGGTCGGCTTGAAATTCGCCGCTTGCTCATTACAAAAGCCTCCTGATCGTAAATTATTATTAGTTGTGTATAAGAAATTATATACAAATATTTTTAAAGAGCCGCAACAGCTTGGAATATATATACTTGCGATATTTTCTCGTAGCTCAGCCCAAATAAGTTCCCCTCGTGTTTCGCCCTGCCTTGTTTATTGTATTTCTATGTTGTATATTTTGTCTAGAAATATATGTATTGGTGTGTGAATGAATTTTGACAGTAGCCAGAGCGGGAGGATTAATGTTTATTAAAAGACAAAAATTTCTTTTATTTTTTATTTTTTTTATAATTGTATATCTTTTGGCAGGTGTTTCTTCTGTTTATGCAGCCAGTAAATCTAGCATACCGCAACTTTCTATTACAATAACGGCAAATCCCACAGCTATTGATTATGATTCGACGACAAATTTGTCTTGGACTTCATCGAATGCTACATCATGTACAACGTCTTGGGGATCAACTGCGACCAGTGGAAATTATAATACCCCAGCTCTAAAAGAGGATACCACTTATACTATTACTTGTTCAGGTACTAGGGGAGGGGGTTTTATTAAATGGCTTTCTTTTATCAATATTGAGACGAAAGTTTCAAAATCAGCTTCGGTGACGGTTTTAGTGGCAAAACCAGCCCCTACTCCGACACCTACACCGGCTCCCGTGCCAACACCAGAACCGACACCAACGCCGACACCAGCGCCGGCTCCCGTGCCAACACCAGAACCGACACCAACGCCGACACCAGCGCCGGCTCCCGTGCCAACACCAGAACCGACACCAACGCCGA
>JAYRHV010000326.1:0-2772 GCA_041907165.1 Candidatus Omnitrophota bacterium
CCTAAAGTTTTTGCATAAAAATCATCCCCCAAATCACTGGCAACCGACGCCATGACGCGCAAACTAAGCTCAGCCCCCAGAGAAGACACAATGCCGATAATGGCATCTCTAATCTGCGGATTTTTATTGCCAAATTTTTTAGCAATAAGATTGGTCAATTGGACTTGGACATACCCTTTGACAGCTCCCATTGCAAAACCTTTTAAAAAAGCCTTGCCAGCGTCAGCCCAAGTCACAACTTTAGCCATATTTTTAACAACCTCATTCGTTGCAATACTAGGAGCAACCTGCTCTACTTGAGTATCAACAACAATATCCATAGGATTTTTTTGGCAAAGCCAATCCATCCCGACACTCAATAAACTAGGATCTTGCGCTACAGCTTGAACGGAGGTGCTAACAACCGAAGGCACAGCGTCTTGGACAACTTGAGAAGCACTAGCAGTCGAAGACGCTGAAGCGGCATCTTTTACACTTTCGGCTGTAGTTGCCTCAGCAACCGATGCAGTTGAAGTAAACGAGGGAGCTAAGGCTTGCGCCGCATACTGGCCGCCAATGTTTAAACCAACTGACAATGCCGAATTTAAAATAAATGCACTGCTCTCACTGCAAGAGCCACTGTAAAGACACGCTTTAGTAATAGCCCCTGACAAATCTTGAGCGCCTATACTGATTAAGCCCTTAGCAAGTCCTGCTACTTGACCAGATGCTTGCCCAAAAGATTGAGCCGCCTGATAAGCGTCCATAGAAAAATCAGCACCATCCTTCAATCCTGAAACATATTCAAGAGCTCCACTTTCTGCACCACTAAGTCCCGCCATATATGCCCCAAGAAAAAGAGAGCCAATCTTAAGAACAAAGCCCATCCAATTATCATGATCCTCAATAAACACCAACCGCTCTTTGGAGCGGTCGACCCATTTGTTTCCCCAGACGAACGCTTGCGCCGTTTCGGAAACCTCTTCAAACGCTACCGCAGACTCACTGACACCCGACGCCAAAACATAACCGCTTAAGCCGACAATAAATTTATCCGCCGCCAAAACCTGCGGCTTGCCTGTATCCGTAAAATAAACTTTCCCCTCATCAATCGCATGCACCGCGACAAAGTGCTCCGAGCCATAATTAGCGATAAACGGTGTTTTGAGTTTAAACACATCGGCGGGCTTGACCTTGATGGCCGTAAATGGCAGACCATAGCCCTTGACCACTTGATCGATAGCGTAAAGCGAAGTTTTAAGTTTGGTCTCACCCGGACGAACAATGTCGCTTAATAAGTCAACGGCCAATGTCGCCACCGAGAGCTCTTCGAGATTCGCGGCAATGCCGCGATTAAGCAAAAGATCACGCAGCGCATAAACCCCGCAATTTAACGGATGAATATCCGGATTGCTCAACCACGCATTAACGAGCATCATGTGGCCTTCGTTAACGGCGACTTTTGACGGAACAATCAAATGATGCTCACTGGGCTTGCCGTCTTTGGCCGAAACCCCCGAAAGATTTAGCTCAATGCGCGCATTGTCATGATAGGCAACTTTGTTAAGGATATTATGAACAGCTAAGGCAAGCCGAGCCGAAACGATTCTTTCGGCAGGCGAATTTTTTTCAACAACTTGTTGATACGGATTTTTGGAACCCCAGAGGACGGATGGGTTGTAATTAAACGCCCAGCTGATTTGGTCAGGAATAAACACAAAAAGCACGATTGCCGCGACAATCCGCAACCATGCTTTAAACCGGCTTTGAAAATACATCTGCCCACCCAAATCAGATTGGACATTTTTATCACTAATAGTATTACTATTAGCTGATAATTTAACGTCTTCTGTTTGGGTTTCAGGACGCATATTTAGCCTATATAAACATTTTTGCTTGCCGAAAAACGTCCAATCTGATTTAGAACACGGCAAGATGAAATTAAAGTGGGCACAAAACTCCGCACAATCCGGGAGTTAAAATTAAGGATAAACAAATTTTGAATTATTCTTTTTTTTCTCACGTTTGTCACAAAGTTTTCAAGATTGATGAACGGAAAATATTTTTTTCTTGCGATGAAATGAGTATAACATACATATATATAGGCGCAAGTGTGACAAAAAAATATTTAAGCGCATAAAACATTTTGGTACATATATTTATGATAAATGCATTTTTATTTTTGTGTATTTTGCAAAATTATTTTAAAAATCAGATTTTTGCCCACAATTTTTGAAAAAAAATGTAATCGGTCAGCTCTAAGAAGTGTCATTGCGAGGAGCGATATCGACGAAGCAATCCCATTAAAAGTGAGATTGCTTCGCTCCCTTTGGTTGCCCGCAATGACACAAATTTTTTCTGAAAATGAACGAAAAACAGCAAATTGGACATAAAATAAATGTCCAATCTGAAAATATCGCCAGATTGGACATTAAACCCGGCTTTTGCATTAGCCTCGCTCCTGCGAGGCCAAGCAAAAGTCGCCCGAAGGGCCGCACGTCTCGACTTTGTCGAGACGTGCGGGGTTAATCCTTGCGGTAAACCGCAACCAAAGGCAAATTTTGCATTACATTTTTATATGTAATGCAAAATTTGGGATTAAAGAGCGGATTCCTACTACTTCGCCAAGCCTTGCAACGGGCTTGTTTCAATAAATTGCAAGAATATCGGTCCAGCCACCAAAACACCTACAACCGGAAAAATAAAAAGCAAAAGCGGCACCAAAAGTTTTAAAGGGGCCTTCATCGCCATCTGTTCCCCGCGGCGAAACCGCGAAAGCCGCATATCCTCTGA
>JAYRHV010000327.1:0-3173 GCA_041907165.1 Candidatus Omnitrophota bacterium
CGAAGTGCTTTGTTAGCAGCTGCGTCTAATTTCCCGCAATGGACGTCGTTTTCAAACTGCTTGTCCCAATGGGCGGCATCAAACCTTTCATACCAGCGACGGAATTCAGCGAGTTTTTGGGGCGGCAGATCAGTAATGTTTTTTTCAATATCACGTATTTTTATCATGGCTGATCCTTTCACTGCTTTTGAGGTAAGTATATCATGGACTTAAATTTTTAACTAAAAAATCCTGTTTTAAGCAAATTGTTTGTGTGCTGACTCAATGGCCAAAATTTGCGCGCGGGCTTTGTTTTTGGTCTCTTCAAATTCTTTTTTGGGGTCAGAGTCGGCGACAATACCGGCGCCGGCTTGAATATAAGCGTTGCCCTCGGTGGCCACAATGGTGCGGATCGTGATGCACGAATCAAAATTTCCCGAAAAGCTAAAATAGCCGATGCAGCCCGCATAAGGTCCGCGGCTTGTGGTTTCCAGCTCGTCGATGATTTCCATCGCGCGGATTTTGGGCGCCCCCGAAACGGTGCCGGCGGGAAACGTCGCCTGCAAAACGTCAAAGGCATCTTGCCCTTTTTTTAATGTGCCTTTCACATTGCTGACAATGTGCATGACGTGCGAATACTTTTCGACCGACATAAATTCCGAAATTTTGACCGAACCCAACCGGCAAACGCGGCCCAAATCGTTGCGGCCTAAATCGACTAACATAATATGTTCCGCTTTTTCTTTGGGGTCAGCCAAAAGTTCTTGGGCCAGCGCCGCATCTTCGGCATCACTTTTTCCACGTTTGCGTGTGCCGGCAATCGGGCGTGTTTCAACGATGCCGTCTTCGCATCGGACTAAAAGTTCTGGCGAAGAACCAATAATTTGCACATCGCCAAAGTGCAGGTAATACATATATGGCGAGGGGTTAAGACTGCGCAGCATCCGGTAAACGTGAAACGGGTCGGTGTTAAGTTTGACTTTAAAACGCTGAGAGAGGACGACCTGAATAATGTCGCCGGCCTTGATTTTTTTCTTGCCCTCTGTGACGATACGACAAAATTCTTTTTCGCTAAAATTAGAAGTCGCGCCAGACACTGTTTGTGTGTGTTTTTTTTTTGTGTCCGGGGATAACGGCTTTTGAAGTTCGACGGCCAGTGCTTCGATTTTGGCAACTGCTTTGCGGTACGCTTCTTTTTTTTGTCCTTCGCTGACCTTTGCAGGCAGTTCGACGCAGTCCACGACCTTGATCTTGTGATTTAAGTGGTCAAAAATAACCAGCGTTTTAGCCAAGACCAAAAGAAGGTCGGGCAACTTAAGATCATCCTGCGGCTTGTTGGGGAGGTTTTCAAAAAACCTCACGCAGTCATAACCGATATATCCGACCATGCCGCCGCAAAAACGCGGCAACCCGGGGAGGTTAACAAATTTGTACTGGGACATGATTTGGCGCAGTGTTGTCAGCGGGGTTTTGTCAATTTTTTGGGTTTGCGTATTTTGGCCGTTTGAGTCAAAGCGGGTCATGGAAATCGTATTGTCTTTGCTTTCGACGACAAGCTCTGGATCCTTAGCCAAAAAAGAATAACGCGCGACTTTCGCCTCTCCTTCAACGGATTCCAGCAGAAATGAAAATGACTTTTTATCCGTGTGACGTTGGCCTTCTGTCAGCTTGTAATAGGCGGAGACCGGCGAGTCAAGATCGCCTAAAATTTCTTTGTAAACAGGAATCAAATTACCCTGCTTGCTTAATTGTAAAAATTCATTTTCGGATGGTGTGATCATAGGTTTTAGCTTAGGTTAATTTCCCGATAAAAACAGCTGCGTTTCATCGTGTGGCAGGCGCTGCCGATTTGGACGACCTTAATTAAAAGCGTATCGCAGTCGCAATCGTAATAAATGTTTTTGACGGTTTGAAAATGTCCCGAGGTCTCGCCTTTGACCCAATATTTTTGACGCGAACGCGACCAAAAACAGGTTTTGCCGACCTTGATTGTTTCTTTGAGCGAATCGAGATTCATATAAGCCATCATCAGCACTTCGCTGTTTTCAATGTCCTGCACAATCGCTGGAATTAGTCCGTCGCTGTTAAATTTGAGTTTATCCAAATTTGCCGGAGTAATTTGTATTTTTTCGGCTTCTGTCATTTCGCTCATTGTCGCACCTCGATGTTTTTTTGTTTTAGAAAATTTTTTACCTGTGGGACGGTTAGCTCCCCGTAATGAAACACCGACGCGGCCAAGGCTGCATCTGCGCCTGTTTTTAAAAAGACTTCGGCAAAGTCCTCGATTTTTCCGGCCCCGCCCGAGGCGATGACCGGAATGTTGACCGCTTTGCAAACCGCATCTGTTAAGGCCAGATCAAAACCATTCTTTGTCCCGTCGGCGTCCATGCTGGTCAAAAGGATTTCGCCGGCCCCCCGCTCTTGTGCCTCTTTGGCCCAAAGAACCGCTTCTTTGTCAGTCTTGACCCGGCCGCCGTTTAAATAAACGTCCCACTCGTGTCCCACTTTTTTGGCGTCGATGGCAACGACAATGCACTGGCTGCCGAAACGATTGGCGGCGTCGGTAATAAGCTGCGGGTTTTTGATCGCCGACGAATTAAGCGAAACTTTGTCCGCACCGGCGTTGAGTAATTGGCGAATATCGTCAATCGACGCAATCCCGCCGCCGACGGTTAACGGCATAAAAACTTTTTCGGCGGTATGTTTGACGATATCGATTATGATCCCGCGTTTTTCGTGGCTGGCGGTGATATCGAGAAAAACAATTTCATCCGCACCCTGTTTATCATACGCCTCTGCGACAGACACCGGATTACCGGCATCACGCAATTGCACAAAGTTGACCCCTTTGACAACACGGCCATCTTTGACGTCCAGACACGGGATTATACGTTTTTTAAGCATAAAAATTTATTTAAATAAACTTTCCTCCCCCATCACAGACTGTGTCAAATGGGAGGACAATATTAAAAGTGGATTCCCGCTTCCGCGGGAATGACAAAATTTTCTTTGGAATGACAAAAAAGTAGTGTCATCCCTGCGAAAGCAGGGATCCATTTTCTGTGCCTATAAGATATTATTTTTGTGCTGTGAGTTTAATCGCCTCTTTTAAATCCAACTTTCCTTCATAAATCGCCTTGCCGGTAATCGCACCTAAAACGTTGCGCGGTTTGATGGTCAACAATTTTTTGATA
>JAYRHV010000328.1:0-2303 GCA_041907165.1 Candidatus Omnitrophota bacterium
CGTGCAGCAGACCCTTGATTCCAATGAACGCTGCAAAAAATTCGGGATCACCCCTGTTTTTGGGCTTATGATCGGATACCCGACGGAAACATTCGCGGAAATCAACCAAACCATTGACCTTGGTTTTCGTATTAAAAAAGAAAACCCCGGCGCACAACTTGAAACAATGGCTATCTTTACACCGCTTCCCGGCACGCCGGACTTTCGTCTGTCCTTAAAACACGGCCTTGTTCCCCCACAATCGCTAGAAGAATGGGGCGACTGGATCTTTGACGATTATGACTTGGCTGGACGACGAAACCCGTGGTTTGACCTTAATGGTCGGATGAAACTAGGCAACATTTCCTACATGAGTATTTTGGCCCATGCGCTGGAAAATGTCATGGGCAGCTTGCATAACAAAAGCTTGCGCTATGTCGCAACACGGCTTTCAAAACCGGTGAGCTATTACTACACACAAAAACTCAATAATAAAATGTATAATTTTGCGCCTGACTTGGCTTTAGTCCGGCATTTGCGCCACGAACTATTTTATAAAAGCGATTTTACAATCAATTGATTATGGAAAATGCCGTACTAAATTCTATCCCCGTTGTCGAAAAGCAAGAGAACAAAACCTCTGACCGCCCGCGAGTCGAAATTATCGGGCCCCGAGAAGTCAAGACAACGCTTTTAACAAAAATCCTCATCCTCTTAGCCAGCGTAGTCCTCATGATCGCCACGTGTTTACTCATCGCCTATCTGCATGCTTACAAAATTTTTAGAAAACTCAAAATGCCAGACCCCTTCCATGATTCCCGCAAGCATCCGCTCAATGACCCGCATGCTGCTCGAGGCTAAAACAAAAAACCTTTTACGGGCTGACAATAAAATTGTATTTGGGTTTTTGAGTGCGAAAATATTGAGGATACAAAATCTCAATGAGAGAATAAACATCCTTCGAATTATCTTCGTGCCGACGGACGTTAAGACACGAAAAATTGCCCGGGAACCTCGGGGCCACGTAAAAAGAAAACCCAGCCTCTTGGCTTTTGCTGGCAATGAGCAAATTAAGCGTTTTAAGTAACACCAAAGTTTGATTACTGGCCAGCGCTTGTTTTTGATTACTTTGATAAAGCAGAACGCTGTTGTGAAAGATCAAGCATCCTGTCAGCACAGCTATAATAATCTTTTCCTTTTTCCGCAATACAATATCCCGTAAAAGCGCATAAACAATCAAGATTGCCATCAGCCAGAAAAAATAAACATAATAGACATTTTTAAAAATAGTTTCTTCTAAGCCGCGCGGATTAGCTCGTCCGATTGTAATAAATAAAACAAAAATCAAAAGAAGCATTGCCACGCCTGTGGTCCATAAAGTGTATGGATGTTTGTTTCTTTCATAAGCCTTTGATCTAAAAAACAAAACCAAAAGGGCAAGACAACCTAAAACTGCAACCCAAACAAAAGGCTCATAAAAATTTACTGCGGGGATCGGAAAAGACATTTTAGGATCGATCATGTTGCGATCCCCTAAAATCCAAACGATCTGCGAAGGAAACAGCCCCTGAAAAAGCCACCAGCCTAACATAATCACAAGGCTGACAATTGTTTTTTCCAAGGGCAGTTGAAAAATATGGTGTGCCTCCGGGGCAATGCCCCCGTGCACATGCCAAAAATTCCACGCATTAATAAGCGCATAACTCACCAGCGGTAAAAGCAAAATCCAAAGGCCTTTTCTTTTTTGAGGATACTTTTTCTGTGCCCAGACAAAGATCACAAAACAATACAAATTCCCGCTCTCATAAGAAAAGCACATCACAAACAAAGCGCCTATCATCGCGACCCAATCGACGGGGCGCAGATGATCTAAAAGCATCAGTCGTAAAACCCCCAACAGACAAAACAAAAATACCATATAGCTTGTGACGTGGTCCCATATGACCATCTCCATATTGCTGCACATCAAAGCAAAAAAAGCACTGACCAAAACCGCGCCAAAACTCGGGCGCAACTTAATCAACAGCGCCAAAAGCTGCCAGACAACAGCTAAATGAATAAAAATACCAAACAGTTGCCAAAGAATAAAATTATTGCCAAAAAAGTATTGTTCCGTACCCAGAATAAAATAAGTCAATGGCCTAAAAAGCAGCTGGTCGCCCGGCGAAAAATGCCGTTGACGATTAAGGTCATAGGAGCCTTCCGTCAAGTCCCACAAGCTATGCTTGTTCATCACTTCGGCCAAATATCCAATCTGGTCCCCTCGGGGACTATGCATCAACGATGGTGAATAGGTCCAGAGCACAACAAAAGCGATCAGGCTA
>JAYRHV010000329.1:0-4267 GCA_041907165.1 Candidatus Omnitrophota bacterium
AATACTTTTTATCTAAAAATTGCACTTTGGTTAAACCGATACGGTCAAAATGTTCCAGAAGCTGTTGGATACCATTTTCTAAACTCCATTGGCTCTTAAAACCCATCATTTCATTAATTTTCTTAAATGTGACTTGATATGTCCGTTTATCAACCCCATCGTGGATTTTTCGGTCTTTTATGAGATCCAAGTTTTCTTGACCCGTAGGTATCTGATGCATAAACCTGAGCGAGGCGCCGGCGACTTTTTTTTGGATCATTTGGGCAACGCTAATAATTTGAAAATTTTCTTGGTCATCCCCGACATTAAAGATCATTTGGTCTTTGTTCTCAGGGCTAAATTCTAAACTCAAGCGAAACGCTTGGCAGACATCTTCAATATGCACATGCGGCCGCCACGCTTTCCCGTCGGAGTTAAGCACAATTTCTTTTTGGGTAAAGGCCATGGCCGTCAACATATTAACGACAAGATCAAAACGGATGCGCGCCGAAGGTCCATAAACTGTTGCAAAGCGTAAAATAATCGGCACAAAATCCCTGTCAGCTAACTCCAAAAGGTCACTTTCAATTTGCAATTTATTTAGAGAATACGGCGTCTGGGGGTTGACTTGGGACGTTTCAGATAAAACGCCTGATTTTGCCTGCCCATAAACCGAACAGCTCGATGGAAAAATAAAACGGATCCCCCGCTGTTTGCATAATCTCGCGAGCGTTATCGCATAGCACCGTGTCGGATCGTAAATTTTATCGACGGAAATCTTTCCGAAAGGGTCATTAGAAACTGCCGCCAGATGAATGACCGCATCGATTCTGTCTAAATACTGCGGATCAAAAGCGCGCATATCCGCCAAAATGACGTGAGGATCACGCGGTGTGTGAAGACAGGAGTCTTTAAAAAATCCCGTATCCAACCCAATAACGTGATAGCCTAAATCCTGCAAATTTTGGCATAACACACTGCCCAAATACCCCAAAGCCCCTGTGACTAAAACTTTTTTCATCTCTTTAAAAATTTAAAATGGTTTCTGGTCGTAATAGGTCACCCGCGTCCCGTCGTCTTCAAACTTGAATTTCATTTGATACAAAGGTTGAAGCGCTTGGGCAACCTTCGCTTGATTTTGTGGCTCGACGTAAAATAACAAAAATCCACCCGAGCCTGCGCCCAGCAATTTCCCGCCTAAAGCCCCTGCCGCAAGAGCCTTGGCATAATATTGGTCAATCTCTTCGTTAGAAATTTCGTCTGTCAAACTTTTCTTTAAAAGCCACCCCTGATGTAAAATGCGGCCGAATTCTTTTAAATCTTTATTACGAGAAATAATATCCACTAAAGGGTCCACCAAGGCTTTCATCTGTTTAAGCGACTCAAATTTAGAGCTCGTCGCTTGCTTTTGTTTTTTTAAAACCTCGCTGGCATCGCGTTTAAGACGGGTATAAAAAAGCATCAGCCGCGATTCGAGTTTAGTCTTTATTTCCGGGTCATAAAAAACAGGATCAACATTGACCAATTCATCGGGACAAAATGTAATCACATTCATATTGCCATAGGCGGCCGCATAGTGGTCCTGTTTGCCCATATGGCGCTTTAATAAATCCACCTCGACATAAGCGGCCAAACGCGCCAACTCGTGTTTGGTGACCATCTTGCCCTTTAAGGCAAACAAAGCATGCAATAGCCCGACCATAAAAGTACTCGACGAGCCTAAACCTGTATTCGCCGGAACATCCGCAAAGGTTGTCACTTCCAGAGGAAAATCAATTTCCATTAATTTTAAGGCTTCGCGGACCAAAGGATGCTCAATTTCATCGATTGAATTCTTAAACTCAATTTTGCTCCAGCTGATGCGATATTTAAAATCAACAATGTCCATCTGCCGCTTGACAGCCACATAAACATATTTGTCGATTGTCGTCGAAAAGACTTTGCCGCTCTGTTTGCGGTAAAACTCCGCCAAGTCTGTTCCTCCGCCGACAAAACTGACTCTAAACGGTGTCCGTGAAATGATCATACGTGCTCCAAAGCTTTAATGCAGTTTGTAATGCCTTCTTCTAAAGAAATTTTAGGCGACCAATCTAATGCCTCTTGTGTTTTCTTAGTATCCGCCCAAAAATTGACCGTCTGTTTGGCCAAACTGCTGTTTCGAACCCTTTGACTTAACTGCGCTAAGCAGTGAATTTGTTTCTCAACAAGTTCACAAATATCTATTACAGAAATAGAGCTGCCTGTTCCCAGATTATAAATTCCCGACGGAACATCAGCGACAGTCGCCTGATAAAACCCTTGGGCAACATCTTGGACATAAATAAAATCGTTCGCATTAAAAGGATTATTAATCGTCGGCATCTCGTGGCTTAAAAAAGAATCGATGAGTGTCGGGATAAGGGATTGCTTTCGCTGTCCCGGGCCATAGACATAAAAAATCCGCATCCACACCCATTTGATATTCTTCGCTTGACAGCGCAAAGCGGTGTAATTAAGCAAAGACAATTTGGCCCACGTAAAAAAAGACAAAGGTTCGCAGTGCATTGATTCGCGGCAAGCCCCTTGGGTTGCGCCATATTCAAAACAGCTTCCGGCAAAAATAATTTTTTGACATTGGGTTTGTTCTGTTAAAAAATCAATCAAATCAATCGATTGTGATAAATTCAATTGACAAATATCCGCTGAAAAATCCGGTATCCTCTCCCAAGCTAAATGAATGACAACCTGCGGATTAAACGATTTGATCTGCGGCTTTATCCGCTCAAGATCCGCTAAATCACCATGAAGATAATTCACCGACGAGCTTTCTAATGCACAGAGATCCAGCTCTTTTCGGACTAAAGCCAAAACTTCATGATGGTTGCGCGCTAAGATATCGAGGACAAATTTTCCGATAAACCCCGTCGCACCTGTCAGAAAAATTTTCATCGTTTGACCTTTTCTACCACATAGTCCGGATGGCTTTTGTCCTTGTCGGAAATAACCGCCGGCTCAAATGGCCACTGGAATTTGAAAGCCGGATCATTATAGCGAATGCCGCGCTCGGCATCCGGCGCATAAAACTGTGAACAATAATAATGGATCAGGCAATTATCTTGCAGTGTCAAAAAAGCATTGGCACATCCGGGCGGGACATGCAAACTAGTGCGGTTCTCGGCAGTCAAATTAAAGGATAACCACGCTAAATACGTCGGAGACTGGGGACGGATATCGACAACAACATCATAAATCGAACCAACCAAGCAGGACAAGGTCTTGCCCTCGCCATAAGGAGCAAGCTGATAATGAAACCCGCGCAAGGTATGCCGAAGTTTATTCTCTGAAACATTGGATTGGCAAACATCGACGGCGATATTGTGTGCGGCAAATTCTTTTTTACAAAAATGCCGGCGAAACACCCCGCGTTCATCAGCAAACGGCTGCGGCTCAATTAAAAAAACTCCAGCAATTTTTTGTTCAAAAAATTTCATATGCTAGATCCCTGTGCCAACGATTTTAATTGGAATGACTTTATCCAATTTAACTGATTATC
The DNA here is from genome assembly GCA_041907165.1 of Candidatus Omnitrophota bacterium. Taxonomy (GTDB): domain Bacteria; phylum Omnitrophota; class Gorgyraeia; order Zapsychrales; family JANLHA01; genus JADLGJ01. The sequence goes on from JAYRHV010000329.1 coordinate 3,512, forward strand.
AATTTTTCCTTCATCGATCAAATATCTAATCTGTTTAAGCCGCACACAATGCCGCCCGTTAAAATGTTCTTGGGTAAAATGCACTTTTCTAAAGAAATCCACCAGCTCTTGGCCGCCTTTGTCCAAATCCCACTGGGGCTTAAAATAATCTTTCAAAACAGTCAAAATCTTTTTGAAACTTACCCGATACGTCCTTGAATCTTTGCCATGTTCGCCAGTAAAAATAAGCTCACTGCCCGGCACAGCACGCTGCGCAGCCTCGGCCAACTGGCGCACGGTAAAGTTACCGTTTTCAATCCCGACGTTAAATGACTCGCCTGCGATCATCGACACCGGCGCTAAGAGTCCTGCGATATACGCCTGACAAACATCGCGCACATGCACAACCGGCCTCCAAGGCGTCCCATCGCTTTTGATTTCGACTTTTCCTCTGGTAAAAGCACAGGCGACCAGATTATTAAAAACAATATCACAGCGCAATTTGGGACTCGCGCCAAATACCGTCGATGGCCGAAAACAAACAACCGCAAAATCTTTGGAACTTAATTTCTTTAAAGCACACTCTGCTTCGTATTTTGTCCTCGCGTATGCGGTCAAAGGGTTTTTTTCACTTGCCTCTTCGTCTAATTCTTCATCTGTCTGCGCGATGCCATACATACTCTGAGACGAAGAATAAATAAACCGACGGACTGAGGCTTTTTGCGCACACAAAGCCAAACGCATGGTGCCTTCAAAATTAATGCTTTGTGTTAACTG
>JAYRHV010000330.1:0-11425 GCA_041907165.1 Candidatus Omnitrophota bacterium
CTTTTTTTAAACCCTGCCTTTATGCAACAAAAAATATTGTCTATCAAAACAAGCCCGCAAAGCACATTTATTCTCGTTGAACTCGATGGCAAAGAGGCTCCTTCATATTTTTGGGTCAATGTAAAAACAACCCCACCTAAAATAACGAATATTTCATCTTCTTTAATCAACCCACCTGAAAATATTCAATGGGACAAAGACGACGACAAAAATATTTTTTATACAAACAAAGAAAGCCTTTACCGGGCAAGTTTGGATGAAAAAATTCCCGACCCGCATCTGGCCGACAACATCAAGGGGTACGGACTTTTAAACGAACAATTATATTTTATTACTGCTGACCATCACTTGACTCATCTTGACTATATTCACAAAACCCAAATTTCCATGACAGGTTTGTTAGCGCAATTGCCTTGCGAGTTTCCCGCTGACAGCGACTATTTAATCCATTTGTTTTCAGAAAATCTTTTTATTTTCCAAAGCAACTCTGGGAAAATACTGTCCAATAAACTTCCTTATACGATCGTCGATAAAGATGTCGTTGGGTTTCATAAGGAACTGATTGATAATCAGATGCTTTTCTGGACAAAAGAAAAATTAGCGATCATCGACTTTACAAAAGTCAAAAGTGAAGGCGTTTTTGAAATCGGCCCCAGTATACGATGGATTGATGTTAACGCAAAGAACATCCGGCAAGCCTTTTGGGTCAATGCAAGCACACATATCCTTTATGTGGATAATGACCATGTAAAAATTGTTGAAGCCAACGATACCCAAACCCATATCGTCAATGACGTTGTGGAGACATCAGGAGACATTGCTTATTTCGACAAGCTGGGAAAACTTTTCTATTTGGACCCTAAAACTCATCAGCTGACTTCTTTAACGATTTTGCCTTCACGTGATTTTATTACTTTCAAGCTTCCCAAAGACTTCCACAAAAAGGAAATCAAATAAATGCCATTTGAATATACAAAAGAAAATCTAACGCACGAACAACAAAAGCTGCAAAGGCTCTTTGAAATGCTGCCGGGAACTTTAAGCTGGAGCATCCTTCTGGGCATGGTCCTCTTAACCATGGTCCATCCTATCGCCGCTGCGATTTTAACGATTGCTTTTATTCTATACTGGTTCTTACGTTTGATTTACTCAACAATATTTCTGGTAATTTCTTTTTCAAAACTTAATCAAGAGAATAAAACCGACTGGTTAGCACGCCTTAAACAAAGCAAACCTCGCGCAGGTGATTTTGAAAACATTTATCATCTGATTATTTTGCCTGTCGCCAAAGAGCCGTTTGACGTTCTTGCCCCGAGTATACAAGCTTTATCTAGCCAAAACTTTCCGCTTAACAAAATAATGGTTTTCTTTGCCGTCGAGCAAACAGCCCCACAAGAGACCCAAAGAGCCGTTGAAACATTGTTAGAAAAATACAAAAACACATTTCTAGAATTCCAATCTGTTATGCACCCCTGCAATATTCCCGGGGAAGCCAAAGTCAAAGGGGCCAACGCGACTTATGCGGCCAAACATGCCGCTAAAATTCTAAAACAAAGAAATATTGATTATTCCAATGTTTTGGTTTCCTGCTTTGATTCCGATACCGTCGTTGACCTTCAATATTTTTCCTGTCTGACTTATTATTTTTTAACAACGCCGCAACCAACTTTGGCCAGTTACCAGCCTATCCCCGTTTACAACAACAATATTTGGAATGTCCCGGGATTCTCACGCGTTATGGAAATCGGGTCATCTTTTTTCCAATTGATCGAAGCGACAAACCCTCAAAAACTAGTCACTTTCTCAAGCCACAGCATGAGTTTCAAAACTCTGGTTGACATTCATTATTGGCCAACGGACATGATCTCGGATGATTCGGCAATCTTTTGGAAAGCTTTTCTTTTTTATCAAGGGAATTATCGCGTCGTCCCGATGTATATCACCGTATCCATGGACGCGACGATCGCCAAAAACAGATGGAACACTTTTATCAATATTTATAAGCAACGCAGACGCTGGGCCTATGGGGTTGAGAATTTTCCCATTTTAATGCGAGGGCTTCTTTTATCGACGGATATCTCTTTTTCCCATAAAGCTCGTCATATTTTTAAAATGCTCGAAGGCCATGTCTCATGGGCAACTTGGGGATTTCTTTTAACAACGCTTGGGTGGCTGCCAGCTGTTCTGGCAAAAAAAGAATTTCAACAAACTACCATTTACTATAATGAGCCGCATATCGCAGGAACTATATTTCGATTGTCGATGATTTCTTTGGTTATCTCGATTGGCCTAAGCATAGCCCTTCTGCCTAAAGCCCAAACAAAGTGGGGATGGATTAAAAAAGCAGCTCATGCCTTTGAGTGGCTGATCATGCCCCTTGTGCTTGTTTTTTTGTCCGCGCTTCCAGCTCTTGATGCTCAAACGAGGCTTATGTTTGGGAAATACATGGAATTTTGGGTCACCGACAAATCGAGATAAAATAAACCCGGATTTTGCATTTCCCTTTTTGTGCGCGACGGATCGTCGCGCAATGTGTTGTAATGCAAAATTTGGGATAAAAGAAATTTATTTATCTGTCCTTTAACTGTGCATACAGTTTCTTAACAGCCAACTCTTTGGCTTTGGCCTCAACTTCAACTGTTATATCCAAATTCCGCCAACACTGTGGAAAATCTTTGATGTCGATATAATCGTGATGCCAGCGTGGGTTTGGACTTGTCCATTTCTCTTTGGGACTCGAAATATGAAACAGCGGTTCTCGATTCCACGTCTTTAAAGCAAGTGCTGTTGCTTGTTCAACAGTAAGATCATCCGGCAAGCAGCGATGATGATGCACATCGTAAACAAACGCGACCGAATGTTTTTTACAAAACGCAAGCAGGTCCGACGGTGTATAGCTGCGGTCATCGTTTTCAAAAGTTAATCTCTGGCGGACAGCTTTGTTTAATCGAGTCAAGGCATACCCGACACGCTCTAAAGCCGCTTTTTTATCGCCATAAACACCGCCAGCATGGATATTGATGACATCTGCGCCTACCATTTGGCTTACTTGGGCCTGATACTCGAGTTCTTCAATCGATTTTTTTGTAACCTGTGGATCCGCAGAACTTAAAAGAATAAACTGGTCCGGATGAAATGTTAATCGGACTTGGAGAGATTGGGCTCTTTTTTTACATAGGTTAAATGTACTTTTTATTTCTTTGGCATCTGGCAGGCTATCGAGAGAGTATTTTATATCCGGATGGGTTTTTAACGGAAGGATTTGGCTGTTGATCCGAAAACTGCCGATATTATTTTTGCCGCAATACTCAATGGCCATGACCAGCGACAAAGCATTGCGCAGGCACAACTGTGATATTTTATTGTAACGTTGTTTAAGGCTCAAGCCGGCCGTATACCGCGCTGTCGCCGTATAAAAATGAATCGGCTCGGCCTGAAACTTACAGCATAGTCCTAAACGTATCATGATCTTTTATTTAACCGCCAGATAGAAAAATTCAGAATAACCGCAAAGCTCACCCATAAAAGATACGGCAAAAAAAGCGCTCCCGCCAGAGAATACACCGGCCAAAAACTGGTCATTGTCAAAAAAATAGCTGCCCATAAAATGATAATTTCTGCTAAGGCCAAGTCTGGACGTCGAAGTCCAAAAAACAAAGCTGACCAGCCGATATTTAGAACCAATTGAACGCCAAAAAAAATAATAGGGCTATAATCCCCGCCCTTAGGCAAACGGTCCCAAACCATCGCGCCCGATGCGGCCATCATTAAAAACAGTGCTGTCCAAACCGGCGCGAAAATATAATCCGGAGGGTTCCATGAAGGCTTTTTAATAGTTTGATACCAGCCCTTGACTGAAAAACTCGTCAATACTGTCCCCAAGGCCGCAGAACCCAGACAGATAAAAACAAAAATTAAAAATGTGAATAATTTCATTGCCTCTTTTTCCCAACGCCGCAGAATTTTTACCAAACATCTTCTGCTATTTTATTTAAGCTGCTGTGCGATAATTTCATCTAATTTCTTCTTAATTTCAACAAGGTCCAGATGGTTTTTGTAGCCTGTCATGATAAGTTTTAATGAAACCAAAAAAACACCGGCTTCAAGAAAAAGGTCATGCGACAAACCTTTCACGCAAAGCGCACCCAAAAAAAGGATAAACGTAATTAAAATAATCACTATTGTTCCTAGATCAAAATACTTTTTCATTCGCCCTCCTTTATTTATTTTTTGACGCCTGATTTTTATTAAGAAAATACATCGGGATATAATAGGTCAACATCCATTCAAACTGCCAAGCCTGCCAAGCGCCAAAATAGTCATGATAAAACCCAAGACTGTCCGCCATACGGTTAAAAAACGACACAAAAAAAGGAGTCCCCACAAAAATGGCAATGGGGATTTGCAAGCCGGAAGTTATCAAAAAATATTCAAGCCGCTTAGGCCACGTCCTAAGAAGAATCCCCCCTGCCGCTGACATGATCAGTGAACAAATAATCAGAGGAAAAGGGGAGCTGTCAAACAATCCGCTGCCAAACAGATAATTCCATGGCCGGTCATCAAACAAAATAAAATAGGTCAACAGGTCAATCCCAAAAAAAATAAAATATCGCCATAAAAATTTTAGCTCATAAACGATTCGGCTGTTTAAAATTAAAATAAGCGCAAAACAACTGCTCACCCAAAGCCCATGACGCCTGTCTAAATCAGGAGCCAGAATATAAATGCAGACCAGCGAAAAAATAAAGAGCAGCCAATCGTAGTTGATTTTTTTATTCAACGTCCTCTCCTTTAATTTTCTGTCTTTCTTTTTTTGCCCAACAATTTTAATTTTGCTTCTTTATCGACGGGATTCTCGCCTACCCAAATCGCAAAAAATGCTTTAGCAAAATCCTTGCCCCGCACAGTGCCCTTGACAAGCCCATTGAGCTCAACTTCTGATCCTTGCCCGGGCACATAAGTGATCGTAATTTGATCCCCCGCTTTGACATCAGGATAATAGGAATTGATCTGATTGATTTGAGGCAAAAGCGCTGTCAACTGCTCTTGACTGTAATTCTGCTTAATGCCTTTGAAGGTTGCTCGGTCTAATTCTTGTTTGGGGATGTTCACATGATAATTAACCTCCAGACGCTTTGGGATATCCGAAAGGACATCGTCAGACTTATAACCCTCTGCAATATACAAATCCACCGTGACAACGCGGAATGTTAAAAATCTTTTGAGCGCTGTACCCAAAAGCACCATATTTTTGTTGCTAAAATTCTTGGCCATCATTTGTCCTTGATCAGCGGCCCAAACCACACAGTGGCCAAACAGCACAAACGCAATGATGAACCCGCATTTTGCATTCACTTTTTTCATTTTTCTTTAGTGTCCTTAAAATTTATCGCATCTTCTAAAGCCAAGCGCAAATCAGGATATTTAAATTGATACCCAAACGATTGTAACTTCTTAGGCACAACGTGTGCGCCTTTAAGCAACAGTTCTCGACCCATTTCTCCCCAAAGAATATCAATGCCCTTTGAAGGCACCGGCAAGATCACTGGCCGTTTCAAGACTTGCCCTAAAATATTGGTAAACTCGCGATTAGTAACAGCCGCAGGAGCAACCGCGTTGACAGCTCCAGATAAAGATTCGGTTTCAATAATGTATTGAATAATTTGGGGAATTTCCTTTAAAGCAACCCAGCTAATGATCTGACTGCCCGGGCCCAAAACGCCGCCTAACCCCAAATTAAAAATCGGCAACATTTTAGCCAACGCCCCGCCGCTTTGGGACAACACGACACCCAAACGCAAATGGACAACACGTATTCCTGCGTCGGCAGCTGGCCGAGTTTCCGCTTCCCATTGACGACAGACATCCGCCAAAAAACCATCGCCGGCTGCAGATTCTTCATCGATCATAACATCCGCAGGATGACTGCCGTAATATCCGATGGCCGATGCCGATATAAAAAGACGGGGCTTTTGTTTTAACCCAAATTTTGCATTACAATCCATTGCGCGACGATCCGTCGCGCACAAAAATGGAAATGCAAAATCCGGGTTTAAATTCGCCAGTGCATTGGACAAAAGACGCGTTGCTTTCACACGGCTTGAGAGGATCAATTTTTTATACTTAGGCGTCCAGCGTTGGCTGATAGAAGCCCCAGCCAAATGGATCACAATATCCTGCCGGCAAAGTTTTTCTTGTTCAATAGTGGCGCCGTCAATGTCCCAACAAATAGCGTTTGAATGATCTTTTAAAACAGCTGGGGAACATCGCACTAGCGGCACAACGTTTTGGCCCTGTCGTAAAAAATAATCCGTCAGCTCAGCGCCGATCATTCCTGTTGAACCGGATATCGCAATGTTTAAAGCCACCGCCCAACTCCTAAAAATTTTTGAATAAACCCAATGCAATGTTAATGAGAACAACAGATCTCATTAATTATTTTTGCTGATAGCCATTCGGATCGCCTGCGAACAATTTAACAAATCCTGCGGAATAATTTCCCGGATCCTATTTTCATGACACACCACTCGGTTTTTTAAACCTTCGGCAAGCGGTCGGGCAATATAAGCAGGAAACGGTGTAACCAGCGCTATCCACAAAGAACTCAAACTCGGAGTCAAAAACGGGACAGGGATTATAAAACGTTTAAAGGTCCCAACTTCTTGAGCATATTTATCCATAAGCTGACGGTAGGATAATATCTCTGGGCCTCCTATATCAAAAACACCGCCTATTGTTTTATTCGATTCGAGACAACCCACAAGATAATGAAGGACGTTGATTACCGCGATAGGCTGAGACTCGGTGTTGACCCAACGCGGAGTAATCATAATCGGTAAATTTTTGACCAATGCCCGTAAAATTTCAAAAGAAACACTTCCCTTGCCGATAATCATCGCGGCTCTTAACGTCGTCGCAGGGACTTTTCCTGATTGAATAATATTGGAAACTTCCATTCTCGAACGAAGATGATGACTCAAATTCTTCTCATCATCGCCTAATCCACCCAAATAAATAATCCTCTTTAAACCAGCAGCTTCTGCGGCTTGGACGATATTTTGTGCAGCTATCCGATCAGCTTTCGCAAAATCTTTTTGCACTGCATTCATCGAGTGAACCAAATAATACACCACTTCACATCCTTGACAGGCCCTTTGCAGGCTTTCGATATTCAAGACATCTCCCTCAACTAACTGAACTTTTGGATGCCCTGACCAAGCAAAATCTTTTAGTTTTAAAATCGATCTACTGCAAGCACGGACTTCATATCCTTTATCCAACAATTGAGCAACAAGCTGTGCCCCGATATACCCCGACGCTCCTAAAACCAATATTCTCCCTGAAAACATCCCCACAGCTCCTATATCTTGTCTGCTAAAATTTCCCAATCAACTGTAATATGGTCCCCGACTAAAACTCCGCCTTGGTCAAGAACCTTATTCCATATAATCTTAAAATCTTTCCTGTAAAGCACCCATTTGCCTTTGAGAGAAAGTTTACCGTCTGTATCTTCATCAAAATTAAAACGGGAACTGAAATCTTTTGTGACTCCATGCAAATCAATAAATCCTTTGACCAGATAACCTTGGCTGTCTTTTTTAAAATCCTGCCCCTTAAAAATAATTAAAGGATATCGGGCAGAATCTAAAAGTTGTTTTGATATGACAATTTTATCGCACCACTGACAATCCGAATGAATACTTGCTGTCTGGATCTTAAGCTCGACGGACTTTATTTGTTTATGGATTTCATCATAAATAATGATGCCAGAACATTCTTTAAAATTCGAATTATACCGGCCTAAAACACTATATTTGATCGAGCCTTTGATTTTTGCCTGATCACAGCTAAACGCATATTGAGAATCAGCATCAGCAAAAGCCACAGGCAAAGCAAATATAAAAGTTAATACCAATAAGCTTAAGAGCTTGAGGCTCATTTATCACCCAAATTTTTATAAACAACACCTTCTTTTCTTTGAGGCCAATCTTCAAAAACATAATCAGGCTTAAGCAGCGGCTGATAATTTTGGGAAGTTTTTACTGGAAAAGTCACAATATCCCAGAGCCCTGACCCCACCCGAGCTGTCGTCATAACGGTTCCCTTGACAAAGCCGCAGAATATCCAAGCAATGATGTGGTATGTTTTTTCTGATCCTTTAATCCAATGCGCTCTTACTTCTTTGGGAATTTCCAGCGGGGCTGTTACAACGTTGGTGAATCCTCTTGCCAGCTTATCGACAGGACCGTTAGCGGCCAAAGAGTTGGAGACAAAAGTAAAAAATAAAAAAATACCCATCAGCATTAAATTCCGCATAAACACTCTCCTATTTTAATTGCCCGCAAGATAAATTGTTAGGCCTTGTAAAAACAGCTTGGGCGACAGAGATATTGCGCGTCTTAAAAGCCGCCTGACAATAAGACAAATAATAATTCCACTTTCTGACAAAAGCGCCATTAAATCCTTGCATGGTTATCTTGTCTAAATTTTTATTAAAATTCTCCCGCCAAGTGGCAAGCGTCTGGACATAATCTGACGTGATATCTTCATAATGATACAAATTCAAATCTCCTGTTTGATTAATGCGCTTGTGAATGATAGCCAAAGACGGCAAAAGGCTCCCGGGAAAAATATGTTTTTGGATCCAGTCCATATTCTTTCGAAAAGACTCGTAACGGTTATCCGGCGAGAGAATCATTTGCAAAGCCAATAAGCCATTTTTCTTAAGCAGCCGGTGGCATTGGCGAAAATAAGCTTCATAATATTCATGCCCGACGGCCTCGAGCATTTCGATCGAGACGATCTTGTCAAACTTGCCCTCAATATCACGGTAGTCTTTTAACTCAATGGTGATCTTACTTTTAAGATTTTCATCTTCGATCCGTTTTAGAGCATAATCATATTGTTGTTGTGAAACGGTGACCGTCGTCACCCGGCAACCAAAATTTTTCGCCGCATAAATCGCAAAACCTCCCCAGCCGCTGCCGATCTCAAGGACATGGTCGGTTTGTAAAAGCTGCAGCTTTTGGCATAACTGTTCATATTTCTGGCTCTGCGCTTGTTCCAAAGACTGCGAGGGATCTTTAAAATACGCCGACGAATAGGTCATCGAAGGATCAAGAAACAGCCGGTAAAATTCATTGCCCAAATCATAATGTGCGCTGATATTTTTACGGCTGCCTAAGAGTGAATTCTTTCGAAAAAATGACATCACATTGTTGCAGATTTTTAAAAAATTGACCGGCGAACGTTTCTTCTTGTCCGACATAAGCGTCGGATGATTGTCCACATTTGCGATCATCCACTCTATGACTTTTACAATGTCATCCGTGTCCCAATCCCCGTCGACATAGGACTCGCCAAAGCCGACGTCTCCAAATAACACGCATTTCTTAAAAAAATCATTATGATTAACCCGGATGGCCGCATGCACACCATTCTCACCGCTGCCATAGGTCAAAGTTCTTGTATCCGGCAAGCTGATGGTCAAGCGTCCCAAATGCATCGGCAAAAAGACATAATCAATAAGCCGCTCATAAATATTTAAACGGGATTTTGTATTCGCCAAGTTTTTGCTTGGGTTTAACTGTTGTTTAGATAAAGATCTTTTCGCAATCCTTACGGCCTTTGTTCCAAGCACGGAGGACCTCCTTCTGGTCATGGAGATTACTTGTTTTTTCTTCATACGGTATTTTTTTTAACCAAAGCATCAAAGCATGCCAATGGATAAGCACAATGACTTTTAACGTAACCAATGGAAATTTGATGCTCATCGCCAAAACATTTGTATTTGTTAATTGTTTTTTATCGCCAACCATGCTGGTCAAAACTATTTTTTCTCCCCGGCGGGATGTATCGATGCAGATATTTAACCGTTCGTCAGGGATTGTCAACCTAAAATCCAGCGTATCGTCAAGTTTTGTAAATGGAGAAATGTAATAAAATTTACTCTGGCTGTCTGAAAATTTGCGGCCGTCAAAATCTTGTTTGCCGACAAAAAACATTTTTAATTCGCCAAACGTATTGCCGATTTCGGGAACGACACAAACCGGATTATTATCATTGTCAAAACAATAATAGAGCGAAACAGGATTAAAAACATAGCCAAAGGTGCGAAGAAAAGTCAAAATCATAATCCGCCCGCCGTTTAAATCGACACCTTTGCTCTTAAGATAGCCCAAAATATTGTCCTTAATCGAGCCCTGCTGACGGCTAAAATGATCTTTGTCGCAGAATGAATAGAGATTAAATTTGTTGCGGCCCAAAAGAAAAATTTTTGACGCAAGCTCATCAATCTCATCTAAGTCCAAATAAAATGAAAAAAACTGATACGTAAACTTATGCTCTTTAGGCACAAGCCGATGATGCATAATTTCTGTCTGATAAAGACAAGAGTTCATCGCTCAAACCCTCTGTACCCTCTAGGGTAAGCACCTAAGATCGCCTTGACAACTTCTATCCCGGAGGTTAAAGCATCTTCATGAAAACCATATTTAAAATACCCCCCGCAAAAATAAAGCACACCATTATCATTTAATTGGGGCAATTTCTTCTGGGCCATAACCGCATCGACATTGTAAATCGGATGGTCATAGACGGTTTCCCAAAGAATCTTTGACGGGCTGATTTCCCCGGGGTCGTTGATCGAAACAAAATAATTCTTCGCTTTTGAAACGTGCTGGAGATTATTCATCCAATAGATCGTCGAAGGATTTTTGTTGCCGACTCTGTAATTCCAAGAAGACCATGCCCGCTTTTCTCGGGGCATAATCGACTGATCCGTGTGCAGGGTGGTTTTATTTTTTTGATATCCAAATTGACTTAAAAGCGCCTGCTGTTGTGGCGTCGGTTCCTTTAACATGCTCAACGATTCATCCGCGTGGCTGGCAAAAATAACCTTATCATACGTCTTTGTTTCCCCTCGGCTGTCGACGATCAGCGCTTTGCCATTCTGCACGCTGACTTCTTTGACAGGATTATTAAGCAGAACTTTATCTTTAAAGGCCATTAAAATCTTGTCGCGGTATCTTTGGCTGCCCTCGACAACTGTGCGCCACTGATAATGCCCTCGCAGCCCCAAAAAACCATGGTTTTTAAAAAACATGACCAACGTTACCGCCGGGAATTTAAGCATAAGATCCGCGGGCGTTGACCAGACAGCTGAACTGATCGGGACCAAAAACTTGTAAAAAAAATCATCGCTATACCCTTTTTCTTTGACGTAATCAAAAAGCGTATACGACAAATATTGATCGCTCTCTAAAACTTCCAAAGCTTGTTGATTAAAACGGTTGATCTCAAGCAGCATACTCCAATGCGATGGACGAAAGAGATTTTTTCTTTGCGCGAACAAACCGCTCAAGCCAGTCCCGCAATATTCAAGGCCGCTTGCAAGATGCTGGACACTAAAGGACATGTCTGTGGC
>JAYRHV010000331.1:0-2857 GCA_041907165.1 Candidatus Omnitrophota bacterium
GAAGTTTGAAATTTTAGACATTATCACCCCGTTTGGTAGGCATTAAAATATGTTAAAAAAATAGGGGTAGTTACGAAAGATAAATAAATCTTAAAATGCAGCAAAAAGAATGTCAAACAAAATTTTTGTACTCCTATTGACCTTACCAGAAGGCCACGACACTAACGACGTGGCCTTCTGATTTGATTTTATTCTTCGCTGTTGCGCTTTAAAAGTTATCCGTGCACAAAATAAATGACAAGAAGTTGTGCAAAAATAACCCGCATCAACATGACCAAAGGATACACAGTCGCAAACGAAACGGACGCGGCATTGGATGTCGTAAAACTATTTGCATACGCTAAAGCCGGCGGGTTTGTCATACTGCCGGAGAGAACACCGCAGAGAGTCAAATAATTGATTTTAAGCTTAGCTCTTGCAAAAATAGCGACGATCAGAATCGGAATAAGCGTTATAAGTGAAGCGCAAGCCATCCAATAGAATCCCTGCCCTGCAAGCAGGGTATGAATAAACTGATCTCCCGCTTCAAGCCCAACACACGAAAGAAACAAAACAATGCCTAACTCACGGAGCATAAAATTTGCACTAATGGGCATATACCATATAAGTTTTCCGATGCGTCCAATGCGGCTTAAAAGAATTGCAACGATCATCGGTCCACCCGCAAGCCCAAGCTTGACCGGCGCAGCGACTCCCGGCAAAAAGATAGGAATGCTTCCGACAAAAACACCCAAAGCAATACCGACAAAAAGCGGGATCACAAACGGATGGTCCAACTGTTTTGGAAAATTTCCGATTTCAGCGGCAAATTTTTTAATATCGTCTTCTTCCCCGACGGCAAGTAAAGTGTCCGCGAAATGCAGCTCAAGCTCTGGCGATACGGGAAATTCAATCTCCGCGCGGCTGACACGCGTTAAAGTAATCCCATAGCGTTCCCAAACATCAAGATCAGCGACTGTTTTACCGACAATCTCAGGCTTAGTGATAATCAAGCGTTGCGAGGTAATGTTACTTTTCATCTGACGCACATCGATATCACTCTTGCTGCCGATGGTCATAATGAGCTTGTCCAACTTGTCCTTATGCCCGACCGCGTATAAAATATCGCCCACAAAAATCCGGGTATCGCCTAAGGCCACTTGGACTGTCCCCTCATGCATGACCCGCGAAATCACAACACCACTGTTGTCTAAATTAGGGATATTGGTAATCGCAAGATTGTTGAGGTTAGGGTTATCGACACGGATATTAGCGACCGACAAAGGCACATGGTGATGGGCTTGTAATTTTGCATGGTCTTCTGCTTCTTTGTTGACATTGACACGAAAAATAAGTCTTGCAAAAAGCATTGTTAAAATAACGCCCAAAACTCCAAATGGATAAGCAACAGCACAACCCAGCGCAGGAAGCTTAAGCGCTTCCTTAGGGAGACTGGCAATACTGTTTAAAGCTTGTTGCGAGGCGCCAAGGCTTGGCGTATTGGTCGTTGCCCCCGAGAATAAACCAACAGCTGCGGACATGGGGATATTTCCAAACAGACTCAAACAAATGGTGACTCCCACACCGGTTAAAACAATAAACACGCCTAAAAGGTTTAAGACTAACCCATCACGTTTTAAAGACGAAAAAAAGCCGGGCCCCACCTGCATCCCGACAGTATAAACAAACAAAATAAGTCCAAACTCACGGCAAAACATCAAGACGTCATGATTGACATTAAATCCAAAATGACCAAAAAAAATGCCAGAAAAAAGCACGCCAGCCATACCCCAGCGTATGCCAAAAACAGTAATACTGCCAATCAAAAGCCCTAAGGCGGCAACAAGGCTAAAAATAAATACACTGTGAGTGACCGAATCGCCCGTCAATAACTGCATTAATAAGTCCATTACAACGCTCCTTGATTTTTAATTTTTGGATAGTATAGCACAGCTTTTATTTTTGTAAATGAAGCTCCACGACTTCACAGCCGTGGTTTCTCGCGTTTCGGGATTCCGTAAAGCTAAATCCCGCCAGAAGACCATTCCATCCAAGCCTTCAGAGAACGTGGTCTTCTCTTGCATGATAAAGCCGCCGGGTTAACCGCACGGTTTTTTTAACTTGAAATTCCAACTTTAGACGTCTATACTCAACGCATGAAAAATCATGTTTTAATATTCGATTTCGACGGAACAATTGCGGACACCTTCCATACAATTGTCGAAATCAGCAATCGGCTTGCGGATGAATTTCAATACAAAAAAATGACGATGCCGCAAGCAGAACTGATGAAAGACAATACCGTCAAAGAAACTATTACACAACTACAAATCCCTTTGCTTAAGATACCCCTGATTATTGCCAAAGCCAAAGATGAACTTTTTAAAGGGATTGCTAATATCGATCCTGTGTTAGACCTTAAAGAAACTCTCGTCGAACTAAAAGCTTTAGGCGTACACTTAGGTATCCTAACTTCAAACTCGGCCAAAAACGTCGAAGAGTTTCTAAAAAACCACGACCTGCAGGTCTTTGATTTCATCAAAACAACGTCCAAAATTTGGAGCAAAGACCATCATTTATCAAAAATCGTTGACGCTTACAATTTTAATATCAACGATGTCATCTATGTCGGCGATGAAGCCCGCGACATTGTTGCTGCCAAACGCTGTGGTGTTAAAGTTGCCGCTGTGACATGGGGCTATAACTCGGCCAAAACACTTCAAGCCAACAACCCCGATTACCTGCTTAACCGCCCGCAGGAACTTTTAACGCTTGTCGGCTAAACTTCCTTGTTGCCAATAATATGAACATCGCGCCGTGGGAATGGAATGGCAATTGCGTTTTCTTTAAAGCGTAAAATAATCGCATGATTGATCGC
>JAYRHV010000332.1:0-1965 GCA_041907165.1 Candidatus Omnitrophota bacterium
CTGCGATCAGCATGGTTTTCCCCCTCTTTACTTAAAGAGTATCATGGTCACAATTAATAGTCAAGTTAACTAGCTGCGGGAAAATGCAGTATCTGGCTGGGCGTTTATCTGCCCTAAAATCGGCAAGGTCTGAGCATTGACGGGCAAAATGTTAAGAATAACTGGATAAAGCCCTTTAATATTGATATTTTCTAAATCCTGTTGCGGCAAAGGAAGCGGAACCCCGCGCCCGTCGCGCTTGATTTGCAGGTTAAGTTTGGACGAATCAAAATCAATCCCGCCGGGGGCAGCGGCAATAGGTGCCTGAACCGCCGAAGTCGAAGCGACTTCTGTTTGCTCTGCCACCGACGCGCTGGCAACAACATCGCTGAAAAATTTTGCAAAGATCTGATCAGGCAACTTAAAGTGAGGCAACCTAATCGCAGGAACTTCTTGTCCACTAAACTTTTTAAACACGCGAGCGGCTGCCATCCTAATTTCGGGTGTAGTTTTACTATCAAGAAATCCTTTATATTGAAAATGTAGCGCATACGGAGAATCCTCTCGTGTTTTGTCTCTTTCCCAAGAATCCCGATAAAAACCGCTCCAAATTGATTTTACAATATCGTTATCTGAATCCTTAAAACCCATTTTTCTCAGAGTTATTTTAGTATAGTAATTTTTATATCCCAACTCGTCAAATATTGAAAGAACAACAACGCGGGCTGTAGGCGAAAGAATCCGTTTCGTAAAAATGGTATTAGACTCAAGCTCTTCTTTAAAATTCGTCAGCTGAAATTTAGGATCTGTGCTATTTGCAATCTGAATTAAATACGCCCAAATCTCTTGCTGAATCATGGGCCAAGCACTTAATTCTGAAAAATTTAGAACCCATTGATATTGCCCCGAAGAATGAATCTGTGTATTAAGTTTTCTAAACATAATATAATGAGCGATTTCATGCTTTAAGATCTCGTCAAGTACAAACTCAAAGACTTCCCTCTCGCTTTTCCGATGTAATAATTCACTCAAAAAAATGTTCACTTCCGTAAGATTATCCGGTATTTTTAACGACAGGTCTTTGCATCTTAAAAACTCTTTTTTCAGCATGGGAATGTTTATCACAATACCGTACGGGCCATGAGCACTAGCTATTGCCACTGTCGAATTCGGGATTTTTTCCTCGACATAATAAATAGAGATTCTTTGTCCGGCTACTAACAAACTTTGTTCTGCGATTAAATTCGAAAAAGCCATCTTAATTGCAAAGCCAATATAATAAGCCGTATCTAAAGCAATAAACTTTATCCTTGGAGCAATAGTGTCATTAATACCTTTAAGAGAAATTTGTGGATTTTCTTGTTTAAATTTTTGAAAAGCAGTCTTTAAAATCTCTTCCCGTGCGGAAGATTCTAAAAGACTCAAAGTCCCCTTAGTTCCAAGAAGTTGATCAACGATTGTTACAAAAGTATCATTTTTTTCAATTATCCCTTCAAAACTCGTATTATTTTTTAGGGCCAATTCCGCGGCAATTCCCTCTGACGACAAAAGTCCTAAACTCCCAGCGACACCCACCGCGCCAGCCGCTTTCAAAAAATCGCGCCGGGCAGGATTCTTAGGCATATCTGATGCACGCACTGACGTCGAGGCGACGAGGGCTTGCGCTTCCGATGAAGTCTCGACACCGCTGGCGGCGACGAGAGCAATCCGATCGCCAGCGTGATTTATTTCGGCCGTCGCAAGGTTAATTGCCGAAGAACCACGAACAACGTTGAGTTGATCACGGTTAAAATTCATCCCAAGCTTAAGCCCTCCCGAAAAATATTTTCGCGGAATCAATTCTCCATCGGGGCCTTCATCCTCTTTGATAACGTTGTACGCGCCTTTTTTAAACGCGGCCAAATACTGCTCATACACTTTTTTCTTGATATCTTTAACATCCGTTTCGACACCGGCAATTTTACTTTTATCGGCGTAGATTTTTCC
>JAYRHV010000333.1:0-8609 GCA_041907165.1 Candidatus Omnitrophota bacterium
ATTATTAACAAAACCACTTTGTAATGTCGGTAAATAACAAAAGAAAGTTACCAGAAGAATTATTCCAAGATATATCTTCCCTGTTCTACTGGACAGGTCTTTTGCGCAGACGTCGGCTTGCAGGTCGAGGCTAGTTTGCATTTTTTTCGCTTAAAAGTTTATTTAATCGTTTTTGGCTTTGTTGAGCGCCTAAATGTTGAGGGTTAATTTCAAGCGCTTTGCTAAAATTTTCAGCCGCTTGGTCAAAGAGTCCCATCCTCGCATACACGTTCCCGCGGCCGTAATAGGCATCAGCGTTTTTGGGATTTATTTTGATGGCGGTATTGTAACTGGCCAGCGCTTGTTTAGGCATTTTTTTTTGTTCGAAAACAATACCGCGATTAGCATAGACTTCACTATTATTTGGATCAATTTTAATTGATCGATTAAAGTCAGAAAGCGCCAAATCATATTCTTGCTGTATCCCGTAAATGAGTCCGCGTTTGTTATAGCCAATGGCCGAATTAGGATTAAGCGCGATCACTTTTTGAAAATGCTCGAAGGCTTGCTCAAATTGCCCTTGCGCATAATAAAAATCACCGAGATTATAATGCGCCTCCACATTAGTAGGGTCAATTTCAATGGCTTGCTTAAAATACGAAAGCGCTTTTTCTTTGTCTTTTTTAATCGAATAAATAATGCCGATATTGTTATACGCCTCGTCGAAACGTGGATTAAGATCAATGACTTTTAAAAAATCTTGCAAAGCCGCATCGATGTTTCCACGCATTGCGTATAACTGGCCGCGACTATTATACCCTTGTGCATATTTAGGATCTGAGGCGATGGCTTTGTTAAAATCGGCAAGCGCTAGGTCGTATTGACCGTTATCACGGTAAGCTTCGCCACGATTGCCATAACCAGTGGCATTGTCAGGGTAATGTTTTAGCTCGTGGTTCCAAAATGGTATGCTGTCCTTCCAAAGTTGTGTTTGGGCAAATGTTTTTGCGCTTAAAAGCATCACCACGAGAATTGCGATAATTGACAAGATGACGCGGAGGTTTTCTTTTTTGAAAAGCTGATCGAACCAAAAACCGATCAAAAAACAGATACCAAGACAGGGCAGATAGATAAACCGGTCAGCCACAATATTTTTATCGACGATATTGTCATAGCGAAATAAAAAAAACATCGAAAGAAAATAAAACAATGCGGCAAAGCCAACCCAACGCTCACGACGAAAAATGAATAAAAGTATAATCAGCAAAGCGAAAAGACCGATAGCCCCGAAATAATGTGGATTAGATAAAGAAATCGGCTGCGGCAGAGCATACATAGGAACTAAGGTCAGCGGAAAAAAGAATTTGTGAATATAAAAAACAGCCGTCCAAATCCAAATGATTACACTTGAGTGGATATTCTCCCCGGGAACGCGGGCATTTAAAGAATAGGTTATCCAAGCAATCGATACGATATAAAAAAAATGGGGGATCTTGTCTAAAATCATCGATTTGTCAAAGGCACGTTTTTTAAACCAATCGCAAACCAACAGAATCAAAGGCAGGCTTAAAGCCATGGGCTTAGCGAGAATACTTAAAATGCCAAAAATAATTGTGAGTGTATAAGTGGCAATTTCTCGCCGGGATAGATATTTTAAGTAGAAACACACAGAGAGCATATAGAAAAACGCATACAGCACATCTTTTCTCTCGGTCACCCACGCCACTGATTCAACATGCATAGGGTGAATGCCAAATAAGAGTGCTGCGATAAAAGCAGCCAAAAGCGGAAGGCCAAGCTGTAGCGCAAAATAAAATACGCATGCCGTTGTGCCTAAATGCAAAATCAGATTATCCAAATGATAAATAAACGGCTTGTATTTTATGAATTTGTACTCGATGGCAAAAGACAAAAACGTCAGCGGCGCATAAACTCTATCAACTGTTGTTGTAAAGATTTGTTTGATGTGGGCGATGTCAAGTCCACGAATAGACGAATTTTCAAGCAGATGAGTATCATCATCTAAATAGACAAAATTATTTTTAAGCGTCGGAGAGTAGGATATAAAGACAGCCAGCAAAATAAATATAACAGAGATAACGATTTTGTTTTTTAGTATCAGGGTTGGACCGTTCATTTTTTAATAACATTTGAAGTTGGTTTATTTAATTTCAAAAGTATCCCCAAACTTTTCGGCGGTGGATAGTTGTTTTAAAAAAGATTCTGGTATCGCGTAGCCCAAATTTTGTGCTTTTAGGGAATATTCTTTGGCTAAACGAAAACTTTGTTTATTAAAATACGCGACAGCGAGATTATAGTTGCTGTTTGCATCAACAGGATTAAGTTCAAGTAACTTTTTGTAGACTTTAATCGCTTCATTGAGCTTCCCCTTTTGACCGTAGGCATAACCTAAATCACTATAAACATCCATTATTTGTGGGGCTAAGTCAACTGCTTTTTGTAAATTAACAATTCCTTCATCTAAAT
Source organism: Candidatus Omnitrophota bacterium (assembly GCA_041907165.1). Lineage (GTDB taxonomy): Bacteria > Omnitrophota > Gorgyraeia > Zapsychrales > JANLHA01 > JADLGJ01. The sequence continues at coordinate 2,467 of JAYRHV010000333.1, forward strand.
TGTTGCGCTTTAGATAGATTTTTCCTAAATGGATTAATGAAACGACATTGTTCGGGTCACGCTTATTAACTTCCTGCCACGCATTTAACGCTTCATTTTCCATATTCATTGCACTGTAGGATTTGGCAATACCAAGCAAAGCTTTTAAATAGGTGGGATCCAATTCCAAAGATTTTTTAAAATCTTCGAGCGCTTGACGATAATTCCCTGCTAAAAATGTCCCTTCTGCCGCAAAAGCCAAGGCATTGGCTGGGCTGATTTGGCGATTAAAATCATTGACGGTCAGAGGTTCATTATAAACAAGAAATTTTTTAGCTTCGTTGATGGGGATGCCAAAATTATCCCCACTTTGGGGGCTAAAAGCTTTTGAAATTCCCACGAGCATTCCATTTTGATCTAGAATAGGACCGCCGCTGTTTCCATGCCCGCTGATAAATTTTGACTGTAAATTTTCTTCGCCATCGATTGTTTTTTTGCCGACAAACGGCCCGCTGGAGGCTTGATAAAAAGCCCCCTGCCGATGGCCGATCGTAAAAAGGATTTGGCCGGCTTTTAAGTTGTCAGAGTTGCCTAAAGCCAACACCGGCGCATCAACGATATCAATTTTCAACAAACAAATGTCTAAATCGTCATTATAATTTGCTATAAATTGAACAGGATATTCTGCGCCGGATTTTGTTCTGACAACGATTGCGGGTGAATTATAAATAACATGCAAATTTGTTGCGACCAGACCATCGCAAGACACAAAAAATCCGGTGCCCTGCATTGTATTAGATTGTTTTTTTGCTTCGATAATGACAACGGATTGAGATATTTTTTCGATAAGATTGCCTAAATTTTCAGCAGGTATTGATTTTGGCGCGGACGTTAGAGTATCAATTTTTGCTAAATCCGGTTGGATGCTTTTGATTTGGTCATTAAAATACGTTAAAGTTACGCCGCTAACATCTACTTTTATGCGGTCTGGGGCGTATTCGATAATTTTTGCAGAGATGACCGATCCGGATTTAAGAATAATTGTTTCTGCTTGGGCCAATGGACACAGGGTGCTATTGACCAGCACAAGCAAAAATAATGCTCGATAAAAATTTGAATTTAGAATTTCCGGTCTTGACATTCTTTGAGGTTTAAATAGCGTTCATCGGTTGACCTTTTCTTGGCGCGATAAAGTTCTTTGACTTGTCTTTTCCACTGATTAAGATCAGCGCATGTCACACAACCATCTTTATTCATATCATAGGACATGATTAATATGTTATGTCGATCTGTCGTTAGGCAGTGGTTGATGAGCGGTTTAAATTGTTCAATGTTTTCTTTATCGCAAAGGATTTCTTCGTTTCGTGGTTGAGGTGGTTCTGTCCAACTGCCGAAGCCTTTTGTACAACCGTTAAATTGTGTGGCATCGGATTGCGGCTGGGCATCTTGAATATTGGTTTGTTTGGATTTTAATCGGTCTTCTTTAGCTTTTTTAATTTTGTCGGTTCTTTCTTTAGCTTGGGCTTCTCGCTTTTCTTTGGCCTCTTTTAGTTTGGCTGCTTTTTCTTTAGCTTTTGATTCTTTTTCTTCTTTAGCTTTTTGAATTCTATCTCTTTTTTCTTTAGCTTTTGCCTCTTTATATTCGTTTAATTTACGGACTTTTTGTTCTCGAGCTTGGGCTTTAGCCTCATTTTCTTTTTTGATTTTTTCTGATTTTGCTTCTGCGCCGGTCAGTTTTGAATCATCGGTGCGTGGAATATCAGAAATTTTGACGGATTCCGATGTCGCACTGGCTTGTGGGTTTGTTGAATATTTCACTGGGTTAATTGGCGCAGGAGTCATTGTTTGTGAAAAAATGTCACCTTGATCTTCCGTTAAAGCATTTTTTATATCAAGGGATTGTTCAACGGGTTGAGTTGGTATTAATTTTTCTTGCGAGCTGTTTTCTTGATTAACTTTTGCCTGTTGTTTCGTTTGGGTACGCTTATGAGCTTGCGCTTCTTTTTGTATTTTTTCACTTCTTTTTTGAGCAATGGCGGCGTGAGCTTCTTTTTCATGCTTAAGTCGAGCCGCTTTTTCTTCTTTGGCTTGCTGTGCTTTTGCGGCTTTATCTTTGGTCATCGCTTGACGAGCATCTTTTTGTTGTTGAAGTTTAGCGGCTTTTTCTTCTTTCGCTTGCTGAAGTTTAGCGAGTCTTTCATTTTTTTCTTGTTTGATTTTTTCAGCTTTTTGCGAGATTAAAGCTTGCTTGTCTTGATTTGATTTCTGAATTTTTTCTTTTTCATGATTTTTCTTTGTATTTTTAATTTCTTCATTTTGGGCAATGGCAAATTGCCGGCATAATTTAAAGTCTAAAAGGCTTTGGGGTTGTTCGCAGCCGGCCACAGTAGTTTTGGCCGCGATTTGAGAAAGACAGGCCATTTGGGCCTTTGGGGTGTCCAGTAGATTACAAATTGTTTTATCATTTAGCTGCTTTGCCCTAAATTCGAGACACATAGGCATTTCTTTTGCGTTTGAAGAACATGCATAACAATTTTTTCGTATTGCGCGGTCAGAAATGCTTTTACACAGGGATAAGTCTTTCGTCGATTGTTTGAGGCTCATAAGACAAACATCAATCTCATACGGAGATTTGTTTAACAGGCAGTCTTGTGTATTTTGCGGCGGATGAGCGATAAAACACATCGCTCGTCGTTGTTTGTTTGTTATTTTTAAACATATCGAATAACTTTGGAGACTTTTTCCTAAACTTTCGTAACAATCGTCCCGCCATTCAGGATAACCAATACGCTCGCAACTGGATATTTGCTTTTCGACTAATGTTTCATTGGCCAAAAGCACCGAAGCAAATCCAAGCCAAAATGCTGATAATAAAATTAATTTTTTCATTTTGTTTCCTTTGTTTGTTGGTTATTGCCCTGTTCTAAAATAACGGACACGTTTCCTAATGGTGATTTTAAAATTGCTTTAAACGGTGTTTTCTGTTCAGAGGTCGATAATAAAACTTCAGCAGAAACTTTTTTGATTTGGATTCCATTAAAAAATACATAAGGTTTAAACAGGTAAACATCATGAGTTGTTTTGTTAGGTAAGGTAATTTGCTGTTGTGAAAAAAGTAACCCAAGAAAATTATATATTTTGTCATCCGCATAAAGGTCAAATTCTGATGTGTCGCCAAGTCGCAAGGGCAGCATTCGTAAATAAAAACCTCCGGATAAAACATCAAGGACTTTGTCTGGGATCGGTATGGTTTTGACGTGACCGTTAAGAACATTTTTAGTCCGGGCTTGATGATTTTCATAATCAAAATCTACAATTGATTCGAGTACGTTTCCGCCTTTGATATACTCTTCATGGCGTAACACAATAAATTTTTGTGCATCCATGTAGGAAATGTAATGGTCTTTAGCCCCAAAAATTGCTGTAAAAAATGGGAGATTTTTTGCAATCATTTCGAAGCAATAGACTTCTTTGCCGTTGAGCATAGTTTTTCCATTATTGATCATGATAAATTCGCCGACAGGTAACCCCAAATACGTTGCTTTAAAAATCAGTTTTTCTTTTGAAATTAATTTTTGTTCATTTGGCAAAGGTAATGGTAGTAATCTGGGCACAGAAACCGGTTGGGCAACGATCTCTTGGGCAACAGGCGGTGTGGCTAATGGCGGTTGAATAAGCGTTGTTTCGACAGGTTTAGGGTTTGACGCCGCTTTGATTTTTTGGGCTTCGAGTAAAATGTCTTCTCTTTTTAAAACAGAGGTACAGCCGATGAGAAAAGAAACCGCTAAACACATACTCAAAAAACGCAGTTGGGTCATGGACATTTCGAAAATATCAATTCACGGATTAGACTGACTTGATGCCTTTAACTTTGGCCAATGCTCTTCGGCTAAAATGTATCCTACGCATCGGCTCGCGCGGCAATAACAACGATGTTCATCATAACCATCATACCCGTAGCTGTAATTGTAAGTAATCTCTTCGCCTTTTTTAATGTCGCGCAGGGCAATGGTCCAGATTTTTCCGCGGATAATTTCCGTTTCGGCGTTTGGCTCACAAGAATGATTGATGTGACGCGCGGTATTATATGGGACATTGCCGTCAATGTCGTAGCGTTGATTAAGTTCAAAAAGATACACGGCCCCTAAGGTATTATCCTGTTTGTGGCGATGCAATGGAATAAGAGCTCGGCGCTCGGCTTGGGCTTTCGTGATCTTTTCACCGACATACTCGATGATCCGTGTGCCTTTTGGGATATCTTTTTTCGCAAAAACTCCGCGGCCGTGTATTTTAGAATTGCGGACAATTATATATGGGCTTGTTGTGTTTTGTATCGTTTTCATTTTACAGGTTTTGCGATATAAGTTTTCTTCCAATAGGCTTCAAGAAAATTACGCTTTTTTACTAACCATCCTTGATGGGCACGGTACCACCCAATGGTTTGCTTAAGTCCACTCGGAAAATCAACTTTGGCTTTCCAACCCAGACGTTGTAGTTTGCTGCAGTCGACACTGTATCGAAAATCATGGCCGGGCCTGTCTTGCACGAACTCAATGAGCGTGTGGGGCTTACCTAATCCATCGAGGATCATTTTGACCGTATTGATATTTTGCTGTTCAAAATAACTGCCGATATTATAGATTTCACCGATCTTGCCTTTTTGTAAAATCGTATGGATACCGCTGGCACAATCGCTGACATGCAACCATTCACGGATTTGGGCACCTTTGCCGTAAACAGGGACTTTGGTATTGTTTAAAGCTTTGAAAATTATAACAGGAATAAGTTTTTCAGGATATTGCCACGGCCCGTAGTTATTGGCTGGCCGGATAATAATCCCCGGGAATTGATACGTGTGCAGTGCCGCTTGCACTAAAAGTTCGCCGGCTGCTTTAGTCGAGGAGTAGGGGTTCTTGGCTTTAAGAGGGTCGGTTTCTTTAAAATAACCGCTTTTGCTTTCGCCATAAATTTCGTCTGTCGAAACATGAATGAATTTATTAATCTTAAATTCACGAGAAAAATCAATGAGGTTTTGTGTCCCCTGCACGTTGGTTTTTATAAAGGCGGATGCGTCTTGTATACTTCGGTCAACGTGGGTTTCGGCCGCAAAGTGGATGACAATATCAGGCTTTTCTTTTTTGAAAATGTCGTGCAGTTTTTTTCGATCACAAATATCAGTTTTGTTAAATTTTATTTGGTTACTCACCTCTCTAAGACGCGCCAAATCGCCAGCGTACGTTAATTTGTCAACAACAATCAAACGATGATTCTTATTAACGGTTTGGCGAACAAATTCGCTGCCGATAAAACCCGCGCCGCCGGTGATTAAAATTTTATCCATTGATTTGCGCATTTTGGAATTTCCTTTACTGACGGTTTGCAATTTTTTTAAGATACAGACCATAGGTCGTTGGGATATCGTCAGATAACTTAAGCAAATGGTCTTTGGTTATCCAGCCTTGATTAAAAGCGACTTCTTCGATACAGCCGATTTTAAGGCCTTGTCTGTCTTCGATGGTTTTAATAAAAATGGATGCATCTGTCAGTGAAGTATACGTTCCGGTGTCCAGCCACGCATACCCGCGGTTTAAAACTTTAACATGAAGATTTTTGTTTCTTAAATAGATGCGGTTAATGTCCGTGATCTCAAGCTCACCTCGTGCCGAAGGCTTGATTTTTTTTGCATAGGATACGACATTTGAATCATAAAAATAAAGGCCGGTCACGGCAAAATTGGATTTAGGATTTTGGGGCTTTTCTTCGATGGATGTGGCTTGCAAATTTTTATTAAACGCAACAACGCCATAACGCTCTGGGTCCGAAACATTGTAGGCAAAAACACTGGCCCCAGTTTTTGTTTTTGCCGCTTCTTTAAGTAGCACCGTCAGCCGGTCGCCGTAAAAAATATTGTCGCCTAAAATCAGGCATACCGGGTCATGGCCGATAAAATCTTCTCCAACGAGAAAAGCTTGCGCGATCCCTTGGGGCTTGGGCTGCTCTTTATAAGTGATTTTTATACCTAGCTGCTTTCCATCGCCAAAAAGTTTCTGAAAATGCGGCAGGTCCCCGGGAGTTGAAATGATTAATATATCGCGGATTCCCGAGAGCATCAAAACGGAAAGCGGATAATAGACCATGGGTTTATCATAAATCGGCAACAGTTG
>JAYRHV010000334.1:0-1843 GCA_041907165.1 Candidatus Omnitrophota bacterium
CATGCTTTAAGTTCCGGCTTGGGCATGCCGCTAATCGACATTTCTCGTCTTAAAATTGACCCTGCCGTTGTTAAAATTATTCCGCATGAAGTTGCCGTAAAATATCAGATCATCTCGATTTCCCGGATGGGAAATAATTTGACTTTGGCGATGGCCGACCCGCTTAATATTTTTGCAATCGATAATGTTAAAGCCTTAACTGGGATGAACATTGTCCCGATTATCACCCGGGCAGTTTTGGTCCAGCAGAATATCGAAAAGTATTATGCGACAGATTCGGGCGAGGCTTTGCAAAAGATCATTGCCGATATGAAAGATGCCGAAGACATAGAGCTTGTCAATGACAGTGAGGTGCGGACGCGAAATGGTGTCGAGGATTTGACGGAAGATGCGCCGATGATCAAGCTTACGGACACTATAATTCAGCAGGGCGTGCTTGCAAAAGCCAGCGACGTTTTTATTGAGCCGATGGAAAAAACAGTGCGCATTCGCTATCGCGTCGATGGAATTATTCGCGAAGTTGACCGTATGCCCAAGGCGCTGCACTTGCCGATTATCTCAAGAATTAAAGTCATCAGTTCTTTGGATATTTCTGAACAGCGTCTGCCGCAGGATGGCCGGTTTAAGACGCTTATGGCGGCAAACCGCGAAGTGGATTTTCGTGTGAGCATCTTACCAACGGCATATGGCGAAAAAGCAGTATTGCGTATTTTAGACAAGACAGCCGGGATTCTTGACTTAAGCAAGTTAGGCCTCGAGCCAGAGACAATGAAAAAATTACAGGACTGCGGCCTGCGTCCGCACGGAATGATACTCTGCTGCGGACCGACAGGCAGCGGGAAGACGACAACGCTTTATTCGCTTCTTAAATTTGTGGACGCCCCTGAGAAAAATATCATTACCGTCGAGGACCCTGTTGAATATCAAATTAAGGGAATGAATCAAGTCAATGTCCGACCGTCAGTCGGGCTGACCTTTGCCGCAAGTTTGCGCTCAATTTTGCGTCAAGACCCCGATATTATCATGGTCGGCGAAATCCGTGATTCTGAAACGCTTGACATATCAGTTAAAGCCGCTTTGACAGGGCATCTGGTATTAAGTTCGTTGCACACAACAACGGCAGCAGGTTCTGTTGTTCGTATGATGAACATGGGCATTGAACCGTTTTTGCTTTGCTCGTCGGTCATTGCGATTGTAGGCCAACGTTTGATCCGCCGGATTTGTCCTAAATGCAAAGAACCTTTCGTCGTGCCCTTTGAAGTTGCCACAAAACTAAAACTAAATAAAAAAGACCCTGCTAAAGAAATTATTCTTTCTCGGGGGAAAGGGTGCAATGCCTGTGCCAAAACTGGTTACGCTGGGCGATTGGTTATTTGTGAAATTATGGTGTTAACGCCCAAGGTTAAAGAAAAGATTCTAGAGCGAGTCGGTGAAATTAAGATCAAAGAAACCGCCCGTCGTGAAGGGATGATTACGATGCGTGAGGATGGTCTTATCAAAGCGTTTGCCGGCTTGACGACGCTTGAAGAAGTATTGCGCGTCACCGCCCCGGATGAGGATTTGGCATAATTTGCGTTGTATGTAAGTTATTTTCTGACGTCGATATTTTTGTTGTAGCGAACGGTTTCAAACCGTTCCCTGCGATTGAAAATAATACAAACTTGCACATTGAGTTAATTCTGGATATTTTATGGCCGAAACTTTAAAATCAAAAATCATAAATCATCTTTTGGAGTCGCTTAAATTAAAAAAAGAAGACTTAGACGCCGTCCTGCAACTACAGAAAGAAAAGGGCATTGCCCTCGAGCGTGCCCTGATGGAAAAAGGGCTTGTCAATGAAGAA
>JAYRHV010000335.1:0-2437 GCA_041907165.1 Candidatus Omnitrophota bacterium
AAATATTTTCGGGGAACAGTGCTTTGGCTTTTATCGTCGAAGTCTTCGCGGATATATTTATAAACACCTTCTTTAAGCCTCTGCAGATACTGCGCATAAATCTTCTCTGTTGATTGGTCACCACGGTCTTCTATTCCTTTAACTTTTTTTTGATCTACATAACTGCGGGACAAAATGTGCTGACGCAATTTTTTCTTAAACCATGTCGCCAGAATAAGCGCATTAAAAACCTGCCGCAATGGTGCAAAATTCTTCCCTTCGTTGATCTCCTTTTCAATTTCCGGCAAAATAATTCCACGGGTTATCGTCGCTGAAAAATTATTGACCTTTTGCGCTCGGTCAGTTGATACGAAAGCTTTCCCATCGTTAATATGCGCATTCTTTAAAGCCAAATAGTCATCTTCCAACAAAACTTTTAAATGGCTTTCCGCAACAAAAGCCGTCCCGTCATATTCATAAACAACAGCCTTTTGCGGTGTAATCCAAACGCGTGCAAATGTGTCGATAGGGACATCTGTTTTCCCATAGAGAACATTTGCTTTTTGGTAAACTCTATCCCAAAAATCTTTACCAATTTTACTTTCCGGATAAGTAAAAGAAGCCGCCAATTGTTTTAGAAGATTATCTTGCAATAAGAGATCCCGTCCAGCGGTTGTCTCACCCAACTGAGGAACAATAATCCGGTTAGGTTCATCTGGAGAAAGATTAACCCACAAATCTTTTTCAGGGGTTGTCATCATCGCTAAAAAATATTGGATCAGCCGATTAACGTCCTTTTGCTTAAGATCAGATTGATCAGCGCTATCAATAATAAAATCTATATCCAACGGAGACACGGGATTTATATGAATCGCTTTTATCACAGCCGGCAAAAAACTTGAGGAAGGCATAACAAAATTAGGTGACAAATTCACTTGCGCAGATGCGCATGACGAGGGGACACGAAGTATATCCGTAAGGATAATTTCGTTAAAGAAACAAAAACAGACAAAAGCGGCTAGGAACCTAAAGGCGGGAGCGAAACGATCACACTTTGCACCGGATATGGACATGCTAAAACTATATCCGAGCTCTGTTACCGCAAGAAGAAGCTAGTGTGAAATTTTTGTGAACAAATTACGCCTTCACCGCTTTTTTGAGCGCTTGGTCAATGTCTTCGAGAATATCATCAATATGTTCAATCCCAACGGACAGACGCACAAAATCCGGCGTCACCCCAGCGCTCATCTGATCTTCGGCCTTTAACTGCGAATGCGTCGTGCTGGCCGGATGAATCGCCAAAGTTTTGGCATCGCCAATATTGGCCAGATGCGAAATCAACTGCAGCGAATTGATAAATTTCTTGCCCGCCACAAGTCCGCCTTTGATGCCAAACCCGACTAAAGCGCCGGCGCCTTTGGCTAAATATTTCTTGGCCTTCTTATACTCGGGACTTGTTTTTAGCCCCGGATAATTGACCCAAGCAACGTTTTTGTGGCTTTCCAAAAACTGGGCCACCTCAAGCGCATTTTCACAATGCCGCGGCATACGCAAATGCAAAGTTTCCAAGCCCTGCAAAAACATAAACGCATTAAACGGCGACATCGCCGGCCCCATCGGCCGCAAAAGCGACACCCGGCATTTGATAATGTAGGCAATGTTGCCTAATGGTTTGAGGGCCTCGACAAAATTTAGGTCATGATAACTAGGATCTGGTTGAGCGATAATCGGAAATTTACCGTTGGTCCAATCAAACTTTCCGGAATCGACAATCGCCCCCCCAATCGAAGTCCCATGACCGCCTATAAATTTTGTCGTCGAGTAAACCGAAATGTCCGCGCCAAAATCAAACGGGCGAAAAATATATGGGGTCGCCGTATTGTCCACAATCAGAGGAATCCCGTTTTTATGCGCAATCTTGGCCAGCGCCTCAACGTCGGTGACATTGAGTTTTGGATTACCCACGATCTCCGCAAAAATCGCTTTGGTCTTAGGCGTTATTGCTTTTTGAAAATCTTCGAGCTTTTGCGAATTGACAAAATGAACCTTGATCCCCATGCGCTTAAAGGTGTGGCGAAAAAGCGTGTGCGTCCCGCCATAAAGATTATCGGCCGAGACAATTTCATCGCCGTTTTGGGCGATGTTCATGACCGAAATCATGATCGCCGACATCCCGCTGGAGAGCGCCAAAGCCCCCACCCCGCCGTCCAACGCCGCCATGCGTTTTTCCAAAACATCCGTCGTAGGATTCATCAGCCGCGTATAAATATTTCCAAATTCTTTGAGCGAAAAAAGATTCGCGGCATGCTCGGTATCCCGAAAAAGATAAGACGTCGTCTGATAAATCGGCACCGCCCGCGAACCGGTTGTCGGGTCCGCTTCTTGTCCACCGTGAAGGGCCAGCGTCTCAACACGCAGCTGTTTATCGATCTTGCTCATAAAAATCTCCTTTAGAAAA
>JAYRHV010000336.1:0-4707 GCA_041907165.1 Candidatus Omnitrophota bacterium
ACAATTGTTTTTTCAACATCTTCTCCACGAACTTTGCTTATCTTAACACCCGTTCTGTACTTGCCCACATACCCGCAATCAGCAGCAGATGGACTACACCACATGACTTTACCTTCCATAGGAATAGGTGTTTTGATCGCAGGCAAAAAAACATCCATTAAGAGCATATCCCCTTTTTTAAGTTCAACTTCGGAAGAAAACCCTAAACCTTCAACATTGATATTATGCCCAAATGCCGTATGAATATGTTGTGATTCTTTATCATTTTTTAGTTGAAACTTAATTTTTGTTTCAAGATCAAAATTAACTGAAAAAGCTATCTTTAAATCAGTGTCATACCGTTCATGACTACGACGCTCATCTTTTTTAAAATCCGGCATGATCGAATCCTTTCAACAAAATTATTTATTAACGAAGTCAGTAATATACCTTTTTTTAGCGAGGTTGACAAGACCTAGTTATTCACGTTTTATGGTTGGGATAAAACAAATTGCAATTGCCTTTGCACCGACTCGATTTGTTGTTTTAAAATTTGCTCCTTGGCTGTAAAATTGCGGTATTTTGCATCAGCATTTTGCATATTGTCATAGGAAGCCTGTTGAATCCTCGAAAAATTATTAATTGAAACGAAGACTTTGTTCTCTGCCTGTTGTAACTTTTGAAGCTGAGCCTGCAGTTGCTTTTTATCGATTTGCAAATTGTTCTTTTGAAGCTGACTGACCTGACGCTCCAAATTAGACTTCTCTTGTTGGGCATTATTGAATTTAGCACAAGACATCTTATAATCGCGTTCTGAAATTTTCATCTGATTATACATATCGTCTTTAGCTTGCAATAGCGCTTTATATTGGGCTAATAGATCATCGCGTTGTTTTTTAAAAATTTGGGCTTGCTGTTGTTTTTGCTGTTTGACAAGTTCCTGCTCATGCAAAGCATGCATTTGCTGAAGATTAGGTCCAGAAACAGTCGCTAAGCCGGTTACAGGAAAAAAAGCTACCAACAAAAATCCACCAACACATTTAAAAATCATATTACATCCTTTTACTAATTAGAATTTGGTTGATGTCCCTGTTAATAAAATGAACTTCTGGAGGGACTAAAAAATATTTTTCATCAACAACAGACGCCCCATCGATACTAACCGCTGTGTAAATTACCATGCCTTCGGGGGTATCCTCTTCCAATTTTAGAACAACGCCATTGTATAACCATACTTTCATTTTGGGTGTGGGTGTTTCCCATACTTCACAAACGCGGTCCAGAACAGTGTCCTCTTTGATTTTCTTGCCGCCTAAAAGTCCCAAGACCCGCAGAGATAAAATCTGAGTTTCTTGCGGTTTAAAGTTTGCCAAAAGTTGTTTAAGGTTTAAATCTTCTTTTTTTTGGCCAAGATTTTTATTGGGATTATAAGTTAAAATATCTGATCCCAAATTAAGCGTCACGGTACTGGTCGTTCCCCAGCGCTGGGTTTCAACTACTTTATATCGTGCTTGCCGCAATCCCCACTGATCGAAATAAAGCGTTTGTTTACCCTGATCTGCGCCGCTGATCTGATACTCGACTATGCCGTGCTCAACACCATAATAATGCGGCACAACACTCGGTGTTTGAGACTCTGCTGGCGCTGCGCACAAAAAACCTCCGATTAAAATCACCAGCCATCTTAGAGTATTTCTCATCGTTACCCTCCTGATTTTGGCACTGAACTTTCTATCGATTTAATTTCTCTTGGAATATATTTGGGGATACTGATAGTCACTTTAATATTCCCATCATTTAAACTCTCAATCGAATCGACGCGAACAAAAAGAGAAAGATACTCCTTTGAAAACCCAAGACTGTCGGTAAATTCTTTTGTGGCCTCACTGTACGCTGTTTTGCGGGCGATTGTATAACGCAAGACTTGATTATTGTCACTATTAGGCGGTGGCGGGGCAGTCCTTGTCGTATTAATTCTTTGTGGTTTTCCTATAAGTCCATCAGGAGAATATTTAAAAACCTGTATTTGATGACTTAAATAATCCGCCACAAAAATCCGCCCTTCGCTGGCCGCCACGGAAGAAATTTGTTTAAAGTATCCTCGACCTTCCCCTACACAACCAAATGACATCAAAAACTTGCCCTTTGGATCAAAAATATGTACCCGCGAATCAGAGGAGTCCGCAACATAAATGTTATCGCTTTGATCGACAGCGACATCCACAATCTTAGTAAATTGGCCTGACCCTTTTTCGCCTATAGATTTTAGACAATTACCGTTTTCATCAAAAACCTTAACGTAGGTTGCATCTGCGTCTACAACGTAAAGATCATCTTTTGAATCGATCGCCAAGACCTTTGGATGATTTAACATTTGGCAATTGTCTGGTATGTTCTCGCCAACGGCACTTTCTTGACTAATTACATTTAAAAAAATCCCATCCTGATTAAATACCTCAATGCGATTGTTTAAAGTATCTGCAACAAAAATCATACCCTTACCGTTAACCGCAATCCCCTGAGGGGAATTAAATTGTCCGGGTTTATCGCCATTTTTACCAAATTCATAATTTAATGTCCCATCGTAATTAAAAATCTGCACGCGATTATTTGCAGTGTCCGCTACATAGATTCGACTATCCAGAGTAACAAAAATCGCAGACGGCTTAGAAAGTTCACCAGCCCCCGCCCCCTCATGGCCGATTGTGAAAGTTGGCCCGTTCCAAATTGCAATATTATTGTTTTTGTCTGAGACCCCAAACAATCCCTTGCCGGGCAGAGTAAAAATATCTGTGACACTATCCTCGACATCCAAAATGGAATCAAAATCTAAAAAAAATTGTGAAGCAGGCGCTTGAGCCAACGGAGATTTAAGCGGTGCCGTGAGCTTAAAAATCTGCACACGGGCATTACCGCTATCAGCCACATAGACACGGCCTGTCGAATCAATGCCCAGCGCAGCTATTCCCAAAAATTGCCCCCGGCCATTGCCCTCAGACCCAAATCCAATTAAAACATTTCCGCTTTGATCTATCTTGACAATGCGTTCTTCTTTTGTTTGGGTCAAATAAATATTTCCCCACGCATCGAGTTGCAAACGGCTGGATTTTTGTATTTGATCTCTGCCATTGACCTTGCAGAGAATTTCGCCCGTTTTTTTGCCATCGCCAGAAAACTTTTCAATCTTTCCTAAATCCTGTAAAAGCGCATAAATGTTACCCGCTGTGTCTAAAGCCACATCTGCCACAACACCCGAGAGAGCAATTGCTTTCATAAAAATGCCGCTTGGCGTAAATTTTTGTATCCGTTTATTATCATGATCGGCCACATAAATAAACCCAGCAGCATCGACTTTAACTGCAGCCAAGGATTTAAACTGACCCGGCAAATTCCCCGGTGTTCCAAAACTAAATAAAAGCTCACCGCTTAAATTAAAAACCTTTATACGGCTGTTGGCACTATCAGCAATAGCTATCCGATTTGATGAAGAAATTGACATCGAAGTCGCATTCAACGCTTGGCCTTCAACGCTGGCATCTGTATTGGTCGCAAATGACATTTGCTGTTTTCCTTGTCCGTCAAAAACAAAAATCGTTTTGCCGGCATCAAAAACAAAAAGCTGGCCGCTGGAGTCTAGGGCCAAGTCAAAAGGTTGCGTCAATTGCCCCTTAATTTCACTTTCAAATTTAATTGTTTCGGCCCCAAATACTTGCGAATTTGCTGCTAAATAAAGCAAAATAAAACCAAAACTGCGGATCAGAGATGAGAAGTTTTTCATATCATTATTCAAAAGTAAGCCTATATTCTTTTACCCAAAGGCCACTATAAATATTACATTTTATATTGGGGAAAGCAAGAAAAGACGCCTATTTCTCGTCAGCTATTTCTTTCATGAAAGCTTTAAAAAAATACCGAACATACAGGCGGATATATTGAGAAGTTTGTTCATTTAAAGGTTCAAGCAATTTGACGCCGACAAAATATTCTGGAGTATCTACAAAGGCCTCTTGCCTGCTCCAGACAACTTCGACAGGAAGGGTTAATCGCTGGTTATCAGGAAAGCGGACTACCATAGAGAGTTCTTGTCCGGGAGAAAGAAATTCCTTTGTGGAAAAAGAAAAACCCAAAGCGCTGATCTCATTGATTAAGCCCAAAGAAATATGCGATTGTTCCTCAAAAACTTTAAAGGAAGTCGGCAATTCAACAGGTAAACGGTAGGATCGTCGCTTATCTTGCATCATAATATTATAACCTTTTTCTTTTCTAATTTGCGTAAATCTCTTTCTATTGAGATTTAGCGGACAGGGATTCTGCCACATGTTCGCCTAACGGCTCACGTGTGGCATTCCATCGCTTCGCTCAGTCAGAACCTATGCAAGCATACGTTCGTAATTTGCTTTTTGTATTTTTTGGAATTCCCTTTTGGAAATTCTAAAAAATACGGATAGTCGTTGACGCTAGGCGAACCTGCCAAATGCCTGATATCCAAATACTTGTGAAAATCTATCGCAAACGATCGACCGGTTGGCAAATATCACTAGGCGAACCAATCAAGTCTTCCTGTCCTTTAAAAGCGCGATCTGCCTTACCGATGTATGCGCGGCAAGTGTCTGCATCTGACGAATAGCGATTTGATTCAATCGCTTTAACCGCTCTCCTTGCGCCAACCCCATATGAATGAACTCGGCATTCATGCCTTCAATGTTTGCCAACACAAGCAGCTGTTCT
>JAYRHV010000337.1:0-6871 GCA_041907165.1 Candidatus Omnitrophota bacterium
CAAAAATTGCAAAAGGATAGACCCGGTAACACCCTTGCTTTTGACTGCGCTGGCAAAATAAAGACGGAATTGTTTCTCCAAGAGACCGTAAATTCTCTTGAGCTTTTGCTTTTCGCGCATCTGTATACCGAAGTTAGAAAGCTTGGAAGCACGCTTGGCTCCATGGTCCCCCGGCGCGTAATCCCGGCGTTCAATGGCACAGCGGTGAGTATAACAACGAGTCCCTTTCAAAAAGAGTTTCTCGCCTTCACGCCGGCACAATCTGCAACTTGATCCTAAATCCCTTGCCATAAAAACCTGCTCCCTTTTTTTCGTTCTCTATTAAACTCTACGTTTCTTCCGAGGACGACACCCATTATGAGGCATCGGGGTCACGTCACGAATCGATGTGACCATAATCCCAGCCGCCTGTATCGCGCGAATCGCGGATTCGCGTCCAGAACCCGGACCTTTAACATAAATATCCACACTTTGTATACCAAAATCCTTCGCCTGCTTAGCCGCGCTGCTGGCGGCGACCTGTGCGGCAAAAGGTGTTGACTTTTTAGATCCGCTAAAACCGACCGTCCCCGGGCTTCCCCAAGAGATGACATTGCCTTGACGATCAGCAATAGAAATAATCGTATTATTAAAGGTCGCTTGGATATGCACAATACCGGATGTGACGCCTTTAAGATTTTTCTTTTTTGCCTTCTTGTCTTTTTTTACTGCCGCTGCTGATTCTTCTGGTTTTTTATTCATTCAACCCTCTTTTTAACTATTCACCTTGCTTGTTAGATATTATTTCTTTGGCGCTGGTGCTGCTGCACTCTTCGCCTGCAAAATAGGTTTCTTCCCTTTACGCGTGCGTGCATTGGTTTTGGTGCGTTGTCCGCGGACCGGCAGACCTTTGCGATGACGCACCCCCCGATAACTGCCCATATCCATATGACGACGGATATTCTGGTTGACGTCCCGCCGCAAATCCCCTTCGATCAAATAATTATTTTGTATAATACCCGTGATCTTGGCGATCTCCTCATCGCTTAAATCTTTGGCCCGACGACTCGGATCAATTTTTGCATCTGCAAGAACTCTCTTAGCCGTGACACGTCCAATCCCGTAAAGATACGGTAAAGAAGCATCAATTCTTTTTTCGCGGGGAATATCCACACCTAAAATTCTTGGCATATCTTTTTTCCTTTTAAATTAAATGAGAATCATTGTTTACTGCAAGCTAAAAACAACAGCCATTTAACCTTGTCGTTGTTTATGCTTAGGGTTCGAACAGATCACGCGCACAATATTCTCACGGCGGACGATCTTGCATTTATTACAAATTCTTTTAACCGACGACTTTACTTTCATAGTTTAAACTCACTTGCTTTAAATTTTCACTTACATCTGTATGTTATGCGACCTCTCGAAAGATCATACGGCGACAATTCAACTTTAACTTTGTCTCCGGGGATGATACGGATAAAATGCATCCGCATTTTCCCAGCCAAATGAGCCAAAACCATATGACCATTGTCCAGCTTTACCTTAAACTGAGCGTTGGGTAACGCTTCGTCAATAACACCTTCAACTTCTATGGAATCTTCTTTGGCCATTTTTATCCCAAGCAAAATTCAGGGTTTATTCTGTCAAAATCAGCGGCCCATCCGCTGTTATCGCTATACTGTGTTCAAAATGTGCAGAAGGTTGTCCATCAGCTGTGACAACCGTCCAACCATCTTCACAAATCCTCGTATGCCAACTGCCCACATTGACCATCGGTTCAATAGCGATGACCATCCCTTCCTTAAGCAGTGGCCCAGTGTGCGGGGACCCAAAATTCGGAATCTCCGGAGACTCGTGGAGATTCTTTCCTATGCCATGCCCAACAAAATCTCTGACAATCGAAAAATGCCTAGCCTCAACATAACTTTGGATCGCATGAGAAATATCTCCTAAGTAATTTCCACGTCGAGCTTGCTCAATACCCTTATACAGCGATTGACGTGTCACATCCAAAAGTTCTTGAAGCTTCGGATTGATTTTTCCAATCCCAACCGTGACCGCTGTGTCAGAATAAAAATCTTTATAAATGATCCCCACATCAATACTGATAATATCTCCGTCACGGACACATTTCTCGCCGGGGATCCCATGAACTACTTCATGATTAACCGAGATGCAACAGCATGCCGGAAAACCCCGATACCCTTTAAAGGCTGGCAAGACTCCGTAATCGCTGATCAACTTTTCGGCGATTGCGTCAATGTCTTTCGTTGTCATCCCTGATTTTAAAGAACGCGTTGTTTCTGTAACAATCGAAGACAGAATATGTCCTGCCTTGCGCAAAATTTTAATTTCGTGTGGTGCCTTGAGCTTTATTGGGTTCTTGGCCGTCATGCGATTCACGCAAAATTTTTGTCACAATTTTTAAAAGCTCGTCTGTATTTTGGTCCCCGGATACTGTCTTAAGCTTACGTTGTTTCGTGTAATATTCAATAATAGGTGCTGTTTTTTGTTCATAAACCTGCATGCGGTTTAAAATTGTTTCTTTTGTATCATCGGCACGCTGATAAAGTTCCCCACCACAAAGATCACAAATGCCTTGGTGCTTAGACGGACGATTGACAACATGAAAAATCGCCCCGCATTTGCGGCAAATTCGCCGCCCCGTCAAGCGCTGCAAAATGACCGGTAAACTCGCTTGGATATAAAGCGCCACATCAACAGGCTTTTGGATCTTTTCTAAAATTTTGTCCAAGTCCTGTGCCTGCACCGTCGTGCGAGGAAAACCATCGAGCATATACCCTTGAGCGCCCAAATCATTTTGCGTGAGCTTCTTCTCGATCATTTGAATAACAATTTGGTCCGGGACAAGGTCCCCGCTCTCAACAAACTTTTTGACCTTATTGCCAAGATCAGAGCCACTTTTCATTTCCTCTCGCAAAAGATCGCCCGTCGAAATATGTAAAAGACCAAAATTTTCTTTAAGGACGGCAGCTAACGTTCCTTTTCCAGCACCCGGCGGGCCTAAAAGGACACTGTTCATCTGCGGCCTCGCAACTGTCCGGTTTTCAAAAAGCCATCATAATGGCGCATGGTCAAATGCGATTCAACTTGCTTCATCGTGTCTAACATAACACCGACAATAATCAAAATCCCGGTTCCCCCAAAAAAGGAAGCAACTAAATACGGGACTTTAAAAGAAGCCATAATCGCATCGGGCATAACCGCGATAATACAAATAAAGCATGCACCTGCCAAAGTAATGCGCGTTAAAACAAAATCCAAATACGTTGCCGTATCATTGCCCGGACGCACACCCGGCACAAAACCACCGTGCTTTTTCATGTTCTCAGCGACATCAATCGGGTTAAAGACAATCGCGGTATAAAAATAACAAAAGAAAACGATTAAAACCGCATACACGCAATAATAAACTGCTCCCCCGCGTGTAAAAAGCGAGGCAAAAGATTGCACTCCGGCAATGGGCATAAAGCTGGCAATTGTGGCCGGAAACATAATAATCGACTGCGCAAAAATAATCGCAATAACCCCCGAGGTATCTACTTTCAGCGGGATATAAGTGCTCTGCCCTCCATACACTTTACGGCCGACGATGCGCCGCGCATATTGCACGGGAATTTTTCGCTGCCCTTGGGTTATCATCGTAATCGATAAAATGACTGCGATTAAGAAAAATATCATAATAATCAAAGTCAACGGCTGCAACTGTGCCGCCCCAATGGTTTTGGCCGACATCAAAAGTCTCAATGTATTCATCGCTGAGGGCATGGCGGAAATAATTCCAGCCGTAATCAAAAGCGAAATCCCATTACCGATGCCCCGCTCCTGAATTTGTTCGCCTAACCACATAAGAAAGAGCGTGCCACAGGTTAAACTGATCACTGTCAATAGACGAAAGCCCCAACCCGGACTGTTAACGACGCTGGCACCGTCAAAATTTTGCTTTTCAAGCCACAATGCAATAAAAAATGATTGCACCAAACATAAAAAAAGTGTCCCATAACGAGTATATTGGTTGATTTTTCGATATCCGGCCTGTCCTTCTTTAGCTAATCTTTCCAAACTGGGGATGACCGCTGTCAACAATTGCATAATAATCGAACTAGAGATATAAGGCATAATCCCTAAAGCAAAAATCGTCATGCGTTCTAAAGCGCGACCTGAAAACATACTCATCATGCCAAAGAGCGTCCCGCCGCCGTTAGAGTTTAACTTGTTGAAATAGGCGCTTAAAACAGCTCCGTTAACTCCCGGAGCCGGGATAAAACAACCCAAGCGGTAAACAATAATGATGCCCAAAGTTAGAAATATTTTTTTTCTTAACTCGGGAATCCGAAAGCAATTGGCAAAAGCTGATAACATGAATAGTGATGCCGATTATTTCTTGGCTGCCTGTCCTGATTTTTTTTGAAGAACTTTTTTAACTTCACTGATCAAAACTTTTTTTTCAATCACTTCAAACTTTCCGCCGGCTTTCGTAATTTTTTCTTGCGCGGATTTTGAAAACGCATAAGCTTGCACAGTAAGCGCTTGGCTTATGTCTCCATCCCCTAAAATCTTAAATGGCTTATAGGGATTTTCAATCAAACCTTTTTGTCGCAAAGCAACCGCATCCACAACGGCACCACTCTTAAACTTAGCCAAAGCAGCCAAACTGACTTCTTGATATAACAAAGGATTCTTTCGACGAAAACCGATCTTTGGCGTTCTGCGCAAAAGCGGCATTTGTCCGCCTTCAAGCTGTGGAATAATTCCACGGCCAGAACGGGATCCTTGGTTGCGACCATGTCCGCGGCCGGAGGTTTTACCAGAACCGGAACCGCGACCTCGCCCGACGATCTTGCGTCGTTTGCGAGAACCTAAAGGTTGAGGAATTTGATGAGCCTGCATTTTTTATATTCCTTCTGCTGTTGGAAGAACTTTAGATTCGCCTGCAACTTGCGCAGTTTTTTCTAAAGCATTGTCAACGGATTGATTAATCACTTTTTTAAGCCGTGTTAAACCATCAAACGTCGCCTTAACAACATTAAGCGGATTATTAGAACGATGGCATTTTGTCAAAATATTTCGGATACCAGCCCCATCACAAACAGCACGAATTGCACCTGAAGCAATAACTCCGGTACCATCCGCTGCCGGTTTTAAAAGAACTTGCGCAGCCCCGCAACGACCGATGATTTCATGCGGAATTGTCGTTCCTTTCAGTGAAATATAAATCATGTTTTTCTTGGCCTTACCCAAAGATTTCTTAATAGCGAGCGCGACTTCTCCAGCTTTTTCGACGGCAAAACCTACACGGCCTTGTTCATTTCCCACCACAACCAACGCGCTAAAGGCAATTTTTTTCCCGCCCTTAGTCACTTTCGTTACACGCTTGATCGCTAAAACTTTTTCGACAAACTCAGAGGCTTCTGTGTCACGACGACGAGTCGGGCGGCGATTTGCAGCAGCTTTTCTTCCCTTGCCTTCAGGGCCGGCAACGGCAGCTTCCTCGGCGAGCACTTCATCAACAGCCACAGGTGCGATACGCTCTTTTCCCTTAACTACGGGAAGAATTTTTTTCATTCGTTTCAAATCTTTTTCAATATCGGACATGAAATTATAATCTCCAAAATTTAATTAATCCTTCGCTACGCGAAGGACTGAATACTCGCGGAATACCGCTCGTGTTCAATACTCGCGGAATACCGCTCGTCTTCAGAACTCCAAACCACCGCTACGCGCCGCTTCGGCAAAAGCTTTGACACGTCCATGATAAAGATACCCTCCGCGGTCAAAGGATACCTTTGCAATCCCTTGCTTTATTGCTTTTTGTGCTACAGCCTCTCCTAAAACGCTCGCAGCCGCAATGTTTCCACCCGTCTTAAGTTTTGAACGTATTTCCTTATTTTGTGTTGAAATACCAAACAAAATTTTTCGGCTTGAATCATCAATCACTTGGGCCGTCAAGTTACTCAAACTGCGGTGGACGCAAAGTCGAGGACGGCTTGGGGTTCCGGTAACTATTTTTCGAACGCGCTGATGACGCGCCTGACGACGGACTTCAGAATTTCTTTTTTTGCCTGACATATCTTATTTCTCTATACTTTCGTTTTGACCATTGCGCTTTTACATTAATTCTTATAATGTGTACTTTCGAAAAAGCGCAGTGTTGTACTGTGTTGCACTATAAATAATTTAGATAACACAGTGCTTTATTTGGTTACTGATTTTCCTTGTTTTCTGCGTATCACTTCACCGACGTACATAATCCCTTTGCCTTTATACGGCTCTGGACGTTTAAAATCCCGGATCTCGGCGGCAACGCGGCCAACCAGAGATTTGTCCACGCCTTCGATCGTAATGGAAGTTGGTTGAGGCGTCATCACTTTAACATCCTTAGGAATTTCATACTCGATCGGATGACTAAATCCAATATTTAGAACAAGTTTATTACCAGTTGCCTGCGCACGAAAACCAACGCCGGAAATCTGCAATTCCTTTTTATGGCCTTTGACAACCCCGTCGATCATGTTGACCAAAAGCGAACGGATCGTACCGTGATTAGCACGAGTTTGACGAAGGTCCCCTTTGCGCGTGACAAGCAGGCGATCATCTTTTTGCTCAATGCTTATGCCGGCCGGCAAGTCCACCAAGAGCTTTCCTTTGGGGCCTTCAACGCGAACGGCTGACTTATCAATAAAAACCTTTGCTTCTTTGCCCAACACAATTGGAATTTTACCTTTTCTAGACATAGAGAGAACCTACCAGATATAGCAAATGAGTTCGCCGCCGATATTGAGCTTACGCGCTTCTCGGTCGGTTAAAACCCCTTTTGAGGTTGAAATAACCGCCGTACCCAAACCATTGAGAACGTGCGGAACTTTAG
>JAYRHV010000338.1:0-1934 GCA_041907165.1 Candidatus Omnitrophota bacterium
AACTTTATAGATTTAATTCTTTTTTAAATACTTTACTTCATCAACTGTCAAAACCCGGTATTGTCCCGTCGCCAAATCGCCCAAAGACAGCGGGCCTTGCTGTATTCTCTTTAAAAAAGTGACATAATGCCCGATCTGAGAGAGCATCAGGCGAATCTGCCGCTTGCGGCCTTCATGGATCGTCATCAAAAACTCACAGCCGTTTTTCAAAGCTACAAGCCCTGCAATCTTGGCCGGCGCGGTTTTTTCGCCGTCGATCACGACACCGGTCTCAAGTTTTTTTTGGTCCTCAGCAGTTAATTTCTTTTGGATCTGTACCACATAGGTCTTGTCCACATCATATCGCGGATGAGTTAACTGATTGGCCAGTTCTCCGTCATTGGTCATCACAAGAAGGCCTTCTGTATTTTTGTCCAGCCGGCCAACCGGATTTAAATGCCGCAAGCCCGTCGGCAAAAGGTCCAGAACTGTTTTTTGCGCAAAACGGTCCTCGCGGGTCGTCACATACCCGACGGGTTTGTTGAGCATAATATACTCATAGGCTTTTCTTTGAACAATCTTGCCGTCGACAACGACCCGGTCTTGGGAGGCGTTAACCGGCGTTGACGGCTCACGGACGACTTTGCCGTTGACGCTGACAAAGCCTTGCGCAATCGCCTCCATCGCTTTGCGGCGGGAGCAAATCCCCTGATGCGCCAGATAAACGTTAAGACGCTGAAATTCTTTTTTCGTATCCATACTCTTCTACTGCCCCTGACGTTGCCGCAGAGCTTCATACGCGATCAGCGCAGCCGCCACCGACGTGTTAAGCGAATCGGCCTTGCCCTTCATCGGGATCACAATTTTTTCATCCGCGGCCGCTAACCAAAAATCGCTTAAGCCATCCTTTTCGCTACCCACGGCAATCACAATCCCTCGGTGATAATCAACAGAGGTATAAACTTTTTTGCCCGCCGGAGTCGCCGCGACAACCTTGACTTTTTGACTTTTAAAAAATTCTAAAATCTTCTCTCGGGATTCCACAATAACTGTCACATGAAAAACTGTTCCCAAACTTGCCCGGATCACATTGGGATTAAAAATATCTGTCGTCGTATCGCTGACAAACAACGCATCTACGCCCGTAGCATCACAGCTGCGCAAAATCGCACCCAAATTGCCGGGCTTCTCGACATTTTCGACAAGCATAAAAAAAGGGTCTTTTGCCTTTGGCAATCCGGCGATCGTTTGTGGCACAGGACTGCCGACAGCCAAAACCCCCTCTAACCGGTCCCCAAAACAGATCTTGGCAAAAATCTCTTTGGTCACTTCAAAGACTTCTTTTCCCTGCGCCGCCAAACGTTTTAGAATCCCGCCCTCAACATCTTCTTGATGACTCTGATATAAGGCCGGACAAACAAAAGCCTCTTTGATCAAAATGCCGGCATCTATCGCTGCCCTGACTTCACGGATTCCGTCTATGACCGTAACGGCGGTCTTCAAACGCTCCCGACGATCACGTAACCTAACAAGTTCCTTGATTTTAGGATTAGCAAAACTGGTAATCTTAGGCAATGCCTGAAAGTTGGTAACCATCTTCACCTTAACTGATGTTTGTCTAAGAAATCTTTAATCCCCGGGAAAAATATTTCCCGCGAAGTTTCATACCCCTGAGAATGACTACCGGAAATTTGCAAAAATTCTTTAGGCTCAGGCGCTAAAGCAAACAATTTTTGGCCTAAAGCAAACGGCACAGCTTGATCCTCCGGGCTATGGATAACAAGTTTAGGCACCATGATCGTTTTAATTTTAGACGCATTATCAAGCCTCGCGGTCAAAATAAAAGACGGAACAAAAGGGGCAATTGTTTTTGCCATATCGGCGGCCGATGTCCACGTCGAGTCGATGATCAGCGCCGCAACATTTTCTTTAGATGCCAAATCCACCGCCGCAAC
>JAYRHV010000339.1:0-4828 GCA_041907165.1 Candidatus Omnitrophota bacterium
AGACGAGTTTAAGGATTTTTACGGAAAACAAAATTACCGAAATCTTAGGCGACACAGAAGCGAAGGCCATTCGTTTGCAAAACGGAAAAGTCTTAGGCTGCCAGGCGATTTTGACGGATGTTGATTGGCCGGATTTGCGTTTGTTTAAGGAAACAGAACTGCAGTGCGGCCAACGGGTTTCGGTCAATCAAAGCTATCAAACGAATTTTGAGAATGTCTTTGCCATAGAGAGTGTTTGTGATACGATAAAAATCAATGATTGGGATATTTCACAAAATTATCCTCTGTTATGCGAAGTTCAAGGTCAGATTATTGCCGCCAAAATTTTTGGCAATCAACTTTCACAAGCATCAGCACAACATTTAACTTTGGAAATTGAAATCAAAGGTGAAGTAATAAAGTTGTCAGCCGACGGCTTGGATTCTTTGCAAGTGCCTGTTTTGAAAATCAAGCAAGAAGAAAATGCCCTAGTTGGGTAAGCTGTTGAATAAAGCTAAGGGAACAATTTTCTTGCAAAATTCTTCATTATCGTTTATCCTATGAACATTACATATCAAAGATTTAGCGTTTTTTCATTGTTTTGTGTCCTTTCCTTTTTTGCTTTTAATTCCCAAATTGACGCCAGTGTTTTGCCGCCGCAGGCGGATTTATATCGTTTAAAAGGGCTGGCAGAGCAAGAGAAAGGCAAATATCAGGAAGCTCTGAATTTTTACCTGAAAGCTACTTCTTTTGGGCCCGAAAATCCCGTTCTTTATAATGATATTGGAATAGTTTACGAACAGTTAGGTTATCCGGACCGCGCTGAACAGTATTATTTGCGTATTTTGAAAATTGATGAGAATTATTTGCCTGCGTATTCAAATTTGGCGTATCTTTATTTAGATCAGGGACAAAATGAAAAAGCCAAACAGTTTTTTTTAGAGAGACTCAATCGCGCTGGACAAAATGACCCTTGGAAAGAAAAAATTCGCCGGGAACTTTATCAGATAGATCCAAGCCTTAAAGCCAGTGCGATTAAGCAGCAATTAGAAGAGACATCCCGTAAACTAGCACAAGAAGCCGACAGAAAAGCCCGGCAAGAATTTAGTATGTCGGTTGCGCGCGCAGAAGGACATTATAAGCGTGGCGAGATTTTTCGTTCTGCTAAGAAATACAAGGAAGCGATCGATGAATTTGATCAAGCTTTAAAAGTAACGCCTGATAACCCAAAGCTTTTGAAGGCCAAACAGCAGGCTGAATATGAGGAAAGGATAGACGAGGTCAAACAAAAGATTAGCACTGCCACAGTCCAACTTAAAAGCGGTAAAGTGGATAGTGCCAAAAAAGAATTCCAGCAAATACTCGCTATAATCCCAAAAGAACCTATTTCAAAATCTGATAATTAATACATCCCCCTTTCCAAGGTTTTTGAATGCCTGTTTCACGACTTTTTTTGATAGATGCACACGCCCTTTGTTATCGCGCTTTTTTTGCGATTAAAGAATTGCGCAACTCCAAAGGGCAGGCGACCAACGCGGTATATGGCTTTGTCGCTGCATTAAAAAAGATTTTACGGCAGTATCAGCCGCAGTATTTAGCCGTCTGTTTCGATATGAAAGGCAAAACGCTGCGCCAGAAAAAATTTGCCGAGTATAAAATTCAGCGCCCGGCCATGCCGGATGAACTGATAGGGCAGATGGATATTATCAAGGAAGTCGTGCAGGCGTACAATATCCCGATTCTTCAGTTAGAGGGATATGAGGCAGATGATATTATCGCGACAATTGCGCGGCGTATTCATCTTGCGGATCTTCAGACGGTGATTGTCAGCGACGATAAGGACATGTTTCAGCTAGTCGGTGACCATGTTAAGATTTTAAGTTCTCGGCAAGAAGAAATATTGGGGACAGAAGAAATTGCGCAGATTCTAGGGTTTGCTCCGGCGCTTATTCCCGATTATTTGGCCTTGGCGGGGGATGCGGTGGACAATATTCCCGGTGTCAAAGGAATTGGCGAGGTGTCCGCTAAAAAATTGCTTTGTGAGTATGGCTCTTTGAAAAAAATTCTCGAACATTCAGATGAACTTAAGCCGCCGCGCGTCCGCGACGCTATTTGCGCGCAAAAAGACATGGCCAGACTAAGCTATGAATTAGCATTGTTAGAGGACAATGCGCCTATTGCCCTTGACTTAGAGTCGATGCGTATATCTGCACCGGACACGCAGAAACTTAAGACCTTATTTAGCCAATTGGAATTTCGCAAATTTGTTGTTGAGCTAAATGCTGACTCCAAAGACGAAGCTGTGGCGGGTTTAGTTGAACGTGTTAAAAAAGAGAGTGATTTTAACGCTTTGTATAAGGCCGTTTTGAGGCAGAAATCCTTTGCTTTCTGCTGCGAGGCAAAGCCCCAAGCGGGTGAGATTGCTTTGGTGCCAAAAATTGTGATCAGTTGTGAGGGCCGTATTTATGAAATTTTAGCTTCAGAGCAAAGTTGGCTTAAAAAACTTTTTGGAGAAACCGATGTTATTAAGGTCACATATGACATTAAATATCAGCTTAAACAGTGGCCTTTGCCGCAAACGGATATCGCTGGCCAAGTTTTTGATGTTATGCTTGCCGGATATTTGGTATCTCCGTCACGGGGCAATTATGATTTGAGTATTTTAGCTTGGGAATATTTGAAAGAAACAGTTTCGGATTCCTTAGATTTATTTATGCAAGCAGGGGTCATCGAAAAACTTTATCAGCCGCTTTTGGGCCACTTAAAAGAACGAGAACTTTTAGAATTATTTACTGACTTGGAAGTGCCTTTGGCTTTTGTTCTTTCAGAAATGGAACAAGAAGGCGTATGTGTGGACGAAAAATTGTTAAATTGTTTGTCCAACGAAACGTCTAAGCGCATTGATCATTTGGTCCAAGATATTTATGCTTTGGCCAAAGAGGAATTTAATCTCAACTCGCCAAAGCAATTAAGCGAGATTTTGTTCGTCAAACTAAAATTACCGGCAGTCAAAAAAACAAAAACTGGTTTCTCGACGGATGAGGCCGTTTTATCGCAATTGGCAGAAAGCCATCCGCTGCCAGCCCGGTTGCTGGATTACCGTCAGCTGGCCAAACTCAAGTCAACGTATATCGACGCTCTGCCTAAGTTGATCGACCCTTTAGACGGGCGGATACATACCACGTTTAACCAGACGGGGACAGAAACAGGGCGCTTAAGTTCGAATAATCCGAATTTGCAGAATATTCCCATACGCACCGATTTAGGCCGGCAGATCCGTGCGGCGTTTATCCCTTCAGCGACGGATAGGGTCATTATTTCTGCGGATTATTCACAGATTGAATTAAGAATTTTGGCCCATATGTGTGGCGATAAAAACTTAATCGACACGTTTGAAAAAGGCGAAGATATCCATGCCACCACGGCCGCTAAGATATTTGATGTTAGGGAAAACGAAGTGACTTTAGAGATGCGCCATAGCGCCAAACGCGTCAACTTCGGGATTATTTACGGGATCAGTGCTTTTGGTTTGTCGAAAGATTTGAATATCACTGCGGCCAAGGCACAGGATTTTATTGACCGCTATTTTTTGCGGTATCCTCAAGTTAAGAATTTTATGGACGAAGAGATTGTCAAATGCCGCAAACAGGGTTTTGTGACAACATTGTTAAACCGCAGGAGGTATATCCCGGAAATTAACAGTTCTAATACCGGCATACGCCAGTTTGCTGAGCGTCAGGCGATCAATACGCCTGTGCAAGGTTCGGCCGCTGATATCATTAAGTTGGCGATGATCAAAATCGATAAGGATCTTAAAGAGAAAAATTTTAAATCGCGTATGATAATTACAGTACACGATGAATTGGTTTTTGACGCGTTGGTCTCTGAAGAGAAAAAGCTTATCGATGTTGTCCGTCACAGAATGGAACATGCTTTGCCTTTGTGTGTTCCGGTTATCGTGAGTATAAAAAGAGGCAAAAATTGGTTGGATACCGAAAAAGTTTAACTTAGCTGTTCGAATAATTTATGAAAATCGCTTTTTGCTCATCAGAGGTTGTCCCATTTGCGAAGACAGGCGGTATGGCGGATGTCTGCGGCAGCTTGCCTTTAGCTTTAGAAAAATTAGGGCAAGAGATTGTTATTGTTTTGCCGGGGTATAGTTGCATAGACCGTAAACTTTATGGGTTTACCCAGATACGCGAGCATGTTTCGAAGGGGTCTGTTGGCAAAGATATCACGGTTTATTTGATAGAGAATGACCGGTATTTTAATCGTCCCGGCCTTTATGGTGACCAAACGGGTGATTATCCAGATAATTTAGAGAGGTTTGATTTCTATTGTCGTCGGACGCTTGAGCTTTTTAGAGATTTAAAATTGTGCATCGATGTTATTCATTGTCATGATTGGCAAAGTGCGTTGATTCCGGTTTATTTAAAGCAAAAATTTAACCGTGACGAATTTTTTAAGAATACTAAAACGATCTTGTCTGTGCATAATTTAGCATATCAAGGCGTTTTTTCTGCAGAACAGTATAAAAAACTGCATTTTGGTGAGAAGGTATTTATAGAAGCCTTTGAATTTTACGGAAAAACAAATTTGCTTAAAGCAGGGATTATTTATAGCGACGCAGTTGCAACCGTCAGCCCGCAGTATGCCCGCGAAATTCAAACCTTAGAATTTGGCTGTGGGCTAGAAGGCGTTTTGCAAGCTCGAGGGGAGAGCATGATCGGAATATTAAACGGGTTGGATTACAATTATTGGGATCCAAAGCGTGAAGGGTACATTGAATATAATTACTCGCCGGATAATCCCTTGTATAAAGCTAAGAATAAAACGCTATTGCAAAAAA
>JAYRHV010000340.1:0-3369 GCA_041907165.1 Candidatus Omnitrophota bacterium
CTTCGTCAACGACTAAAATTTCCGGTTCCAGCTGAGCGGCAACCGCGAAGGCAAGGCGAACATACATTCCGCTCGAATAGCGTTTGACGGGTGTATCGACAAACTTTTCGATCTCGGCAAAACTGACGATCTCGTCAAATTTTCTCTCGATTTCGGTCTTGCGCATCCCCAAAATGGCACCATTTAAAAAAATATTTTCACGGCCGGTCAATTCCGGATGAAAACCTGTTCCTACCTCCAAAAGGCTGGCGACACGCCCTTTAATCGAAACACGTCCACGAGTCGGTTCAGTGATGCGGCTTAAGATTTTAAGCAAAGTTGACTTGCCAGCCCCGTTTCGGCCGATAATGCCGATACGGTCGTTTTGCTGAATTTCAAAATTGATATCTTTGAGTGCCCAAAATTCTTCCTGAGTCGAATCGCTGCTATGGCCAGAAAACAGACCCTTGACTTTATTGGTAACGACATCGCGCAGAGTCGCGTAGGGGTCTCGTCTCTCGTGGCTGATCATGTAGCTTTTCGCTAAGTTTTCGACTCGGATGACAGCTGCCATTTAGATAATATCCGCAAATTTTTTTTCGGTTTTACGAAAATACCAAATCCCGCTGACTAAAAGTAAAAGAATCAGGACTAAAGAAAGAATAAAGCCCGCGAAGTAGATTTGACCCTCTTGACCTAAAATCGCCCACCGAAAACCATCAATGACCCCGACCATGGGATTAAGCGAATAAAGCAATCGCCATTGTTCGGGGATAATGCTGCTCGAAAATCCTACCGGCGATATGTAAAGACCAAACTGGACCATAAACGGAACGATATAGCGAAAATCGCGGAATTTTACGTTTAAAGAAGTCAGCCACAATCCCGCGCCAAAAGAAGCGCCAAACGCCATCGCAATAAAAAATGGTAAAGTTAAGATCTGCCAGCCGGGAATAAACTTATACCAAAGCATCAACACCAAAAGGATTGAAAAGGATATTAAAAAATCAATCAAACTGACGATGACCGACGAGGCTGGAATGATGATCCGTGGAAAATAAACTTTTGAAATTAAGCTGGAATTGGAAATTAAGCTATTGCTGCTTTCGCTTAAAGAACTGGCAAAAAATTGCCACGGGAGCATCGCTGAAAAAACCAATAAAGGATACGGGACGTTGCCAGAGGGGAATTTGGCTAATTTGCCAAAAATAAAAACAAAAATGATCATTGTCAAAAGTGGCCGTATCAAAGCCCACAAAACCCCTATGACCGTTTGTTTAAATTTCACGACCACATCTCGCCACGATAGAAAATAGAACAACTCCCGATATCGCCAGATATCCTGCCAATAATGGTGCTCCGTCCGTCCTGCTTCGATGATCAAGTCAAATTTAGGTTCATTCATAGAGCTAATTTTTTATTATGCAACTTTTGGTTTTCCTTTTTGCCAAAATTCAATACAAAAAGTGATAAATAAGCCTAATACTAAACCAATGACACTGGCCAGTTGTAAATTTTTCTTCATTTTCCCATGTCCGACAGGATAGCTTGGCACAGCAGCTGGTGAAATAATCTTCACATCGCTAAGTTCCAATGATTTTTCATTGCGTTCTGCATCCATTTTGTCTGAAAAGAAATTATACGATTTTTGCCAAATGCTCAATTGCCGCGTCAGTTGGGTCAGCTCGAACTCTTTTTGGACAATTTCATTGTCGAGCGTAACACATGCTTTTTTAATGGAATCAAAAGAATTATTCAAAGATTCAGACCGGGGCTTTAGGGTGTTGATCTCTATTTGTGTATCTAGAATGCGTTTTTCTAAGTCGTCATAAATGGAACTTCGTTTGTCTTTGGTCAAAATTTGTTTTTTTAGTTCGGCGAGAATTTCTTCTTTGTTTTTTAACGACAAATCCATGCTGGTCATTTCTCTTTTAATATCGTTTAGGGTACTCTCCTCTGCCAATAATTCGGTCCGCATTAAATCGATTTTGAATTCTTTTTTAAAATTAACGACTTTTTCTTCTGCTTGATTTAAATGTGTACGGGCAATTTGAAATTGTTTGGTCAGCATATCGGCGCTGGTTTGAATCGCTGTTAAATTAAATTCCTGCATATATTTTAAATATTCCTGCGCCCAAGCATTAGCGATTTGTTTTGCTTGCTGTGGGTCAGGGTCTATCACGTAAAGAGCTGTCAAACTATCGGAATCGAGGTTTTTAATTGCTAACTTTTGGAGTAATCGGTCAGCAGCGATTTCTTTGCCTAATGAATCCTTTAAATTAAGATTTTGGATAATTTTGGATAAGATCAAATTAGATAGCAATCGGGTTTTATGGGTACTGTTAAATGGAGTAATGCTTATAAGGGCAGTTGCCTTATAAGTTTTAGGCTCTAAAAAACCGATAATGGCAACAGAAATAATGGTTATCAACATTATTGCAAAAATCAGTTTTTTCCTTTTAACCATAATTTCGATGCAATCTCGCAAATCCAATTCATCCAGATCGGTTTGGTTTACCATAGCGACTCTCCTTAAAAGAAAAAAGAAAATGCAAAATAATGTATCAATATACCTTACGTTTACATTTTATAATAGAGTCTTTTGTTAATTTTTTGAGCAGATTATCTACTAATCTATTGGGTGGTTTTTAACTTTTCCCATTCGCTTTTAATGATTTCGTCTAAATTATATTGTGGCTTCCAGTGCAAGATTTTTTTTGCTTTTGCGGAACACGCAACAGCAATGGCTACATCCCCTGCCCTTCGCGGGCCTATGGTGTAGGCAACGGCTTTGCCGGTTATCGAAGAAGCCACCCGAATAACATCCAGTACAGAGAAGCCATTGTCATTGCCAATGTTAAAAGTTTGATTTTTGATTCCGTTGCCCAGAGCCTTGATGGCCAACAAATGGGCTTGGCAAAGATCCATAACATGGACAAAATCGCGCACCCCTGTTCCATCGGGTGTTTTATAGTCTTTACCGTGTATTATCATGGGCTTATTTTCGTTAAGGGCCTTCATGACATTTGCAATTAAATGAGACGCTGGCACTCGGCGTTTTAGGCTCCACAACCGTCCTGTGTCCCACCCGGCCACATTAAAATACCGTAGAGTTATAAAATCGATGACCTTAGCCCAAGCCATGTCCTGCAATATTTTTTCACACATAATTTTGGATGTGCCGTAAGGATTAATCGGTGCGGTTGGAGTTTCTTCGCAAATCAATCCTTTGGGAGGGTTCCCATAGACCGCAGCGGTAGAAGAAAAGACTATGCGGCGGACTTTATTTTTTACCATCGCTGATAAAAGATTGATGGTCGCTGCGACATTGTGTTGATAATAATCAGAAGGCTTGAGTATTGATTCAGGAACATTGATTTTAGCGGCAAA
>JAYRHV010000341.1:0-5441 GCA_041907165.1 Candidatus Omnitrophota bacterium
ACCATTGGGCCAAGGTCCAAACCTGCTGGATGTCGCTATAACCTCACAGGAGGTTGCAAGTGATGATATTAATAGTATTGTTGATGCCCTTAAAAATATAGATACGTATGATGCAAAAACACAACAAGCCGCCCGGGACTCGCTTGACAGAATTATTAAAACATTTATTCAAAAGGCAGACACTGAAAACATCATTAACAAAATAGCGTGGGTCTTAGGCATCAACAAAGTTGTCGACAAAAAAAATGATGGGATCATAACAGTACTGTATGACTCGCAAAATGATCAAAGCGATATTACAGTGGTATACAATGGACCCTATGGGAAGGCTACGGTTGAAAAGACATTAAAAGGCAATTGGATGCCTTTAGATCATCGATTCACGAATGATTCTAGCGCACGGCGTTTTGCAGAATTGCTTAAAATGTTATTTGACCATGCCAATGCCGGCTCTTTATCCGCAGAACAACAATTTATGGCTTTTCAAGTTCTTGATGAAGCAAGGGACATGTCGCTTGCGAATATCAATAACTTTGATAATCCAAATTCGATGATCTCGCAAGTAGCAAAGATCATATATGATACACCTACTGTCGCATTGGCCACGGCATTAGAAAATTTTAGAGATGAAAACAAATTCATCAAAAAACAAATTCTCTTAGAATCTTTGTTGGCAGATGTCATCAAAGAAAAACCTGACCTATTGCCGGCATTGTCAAAAGCACTTCATATTACTACATCAACCCCAAACATTAATCCACAACAAGCGGATCAAGAAACAACAACCGTAGGTGTTAAAAAAGAAGTCGGTGGTATCGATTTTAATCCGGTCCTCTTGGACTTACAGATTAAACTCGACGGCAAAGGCGTCCCCTTGCCTTTACCGATGCAAAATATCGACCAGATTAATATCGAAGGGCTTTATCCGGTCATCCTCAAGATGCAGCCCGCCACTTTAGAAAATACTCTTCCGTTTCTTTCAAATATCAAAGAAAAAGAGCCTGTGGGCATAACGCCCAAAGAAAATGCCCCTAGCGATAAATTGTCGTTTGTTCGATAAAGTGATTCTATGAATAATTCCTAAAAAATAAAAACTACTGTCCGCTGACCTCGAAAGAAATTACGACATTAAAGGAAAGCTCAGGATATGTCAAATCAGAGGGAAACGGCGGAAACGGGCTTGACTCTTTGACACTGCGCAAGCCCACACTACGCAGATAATCATTAGCGCGGGTACGCTCCCCTATAATTTGTAAATCTTTTAAACTTCCGTCGGCATTGACGACAAATGTCAAGTAAACTTCACCCGCCTGAAACTGGGGGTCATCGATATAAAAATAGGCGCGGTTACGGATTTTGTCCCGGATACGGTCATTGTAACCGACATAATTAGGGTTTGTGATCTTCTGTGTCGTGATAACCGGCACACTGATACTGCGCTTTTCTACCAAATTCGTCATTTTAAGCGGCTGTTTATCAGAGACGTCAATGCGCCGGGAAAGTTTTTGCGTATCACGCAAAAGCGATGAACTCGAAATCTGCTTGTCAACCGAAGCTTTTGTAAAGCGTTCCGCGCTTTTTCGTGTTTCTTTCAAATCCGCGACACTCTCAATCCGCGGTTGGCGCTCGGCTTTCTTTTCGATAGGTTTCGCGTGATAACGTATTTCCATCGTTTTAATTTTAGGTTTGCTGGATGAAAAAAAGACGAAATAGGAAAAACAAAGAAAACACAAATGCAAAAAGCACGAAGCTAAAAGCGCGTAATAAATTATTCGGTCTTCAAAAGCACCAAAAATTCTCGAAACCATCAAAAGACTCTTTCTGTCAGATTATCATTTTGGATTTTTTAAATCATGCCATAAAAATAAAAAGAAACGCATGGTGTCTTTGACGGGGTGAATTTTACTTTTTTCGTCCCGATAAATTGTTTTAATAGGCACAGAGGAAACCCGCCCGCCGGCGCGGCAAGACTTGACTAAAACTTCAGTCTCGATTTCAAAATCATTTGACACTAATGAGATTTTTTTTAAAATGTCCGTAGTGATCAATCGATACCCGCACTGTGTATCCTCAATCTCCTGACGACAAATCCAAGAAATCATCTTTGACATCAAGCGGTTAGTCAACCGACGGATCAATGGCATACTTGAGGCTCTTTTCATCCGAGTGCCATTGATAACACATATTTTTTTATCTTTGGCCGCATCTAAAAAGACTTGCAAATCCATCGGGTCATGCTGGCCGTCTCCGTCCATTGTAATCACAGCATCGTAGCCCTGTTCTAAAATATAAGCAAATCCGCGCTTTAAAGAAAACCCCTTGCCCTGTCGCGGCTGGTTGCGCAGGACAACAGCCCCTGCCTTTTGTGCAAGCAAAGCAGTTTCGTCCACCGACCCGTCATCCACGACAATCACATCGAGCTTTTGAAGACGCACATGAGCGACAATACGGCCAATTTCTTTTTCTTCATTGTGGGCAGGAATAAGAACGCAAATCTTCAATTTACATACCTCTGTGCAAGATTACGTGACCCGCTCGTCAATATCAGCTAATCGATTGGCTTTCTCATCCCAAAACTCGCGGAACATAAGCCACTGGGTCGGATACGCACGGATCTTTTTTTCGATGACCAACGCATATTGGCTTACAAGGGCAGCCATATCTTTTTGCTCAATCTGACCAGAATTAAAAAAAGGCGGATAGATGGGCTTTTCAAACTCGAGGCTAAAGGTGTCGTCCTCTGTTCGTAAAAAGAAAGTCGGTAAAATGACCGCACCGGTTTTATACGCAAACAAAGCTGCCCCTTTAGGGATCAAAACTTCTTGTCCTAAAAACACGACCCGCTCGCCGCTGCTGGTAAAATCCCGGTCCGCCAAAAGTGCGACAAACTTATTTTCCTTTAAGGCGCTTAAACAACGGTGTACCGCATGACGAATAGGGACGCTGACAACCCCGCGAGATTCCCTTTGTTTGTTAAAAAGTTCATTGACCGGACGCTCTTTGTGCGACAGGGTTATCGCTAAAGTCGGGTAACCGAGCATGCCCATGACCAAGCCCCCCAGTTCCCAATTGCCGATATGGGCTGTTACGATGATGACCCCTTTCTGATGAGCTTTGGCTTCGTCTAAATAATGCTGATTGACTATTTTGACCTTTTCTTTGATAAATTGCTCGTTTAAATCATTCGCAATGCCAAAAAACTCGACTAAATATTTCCCAAAATTTCTAAAAACGGCCTTAGCATTTGCATCGAGATTTTTATCCGAGCCGGTAATCACCTTCAGGTTTCTTTTGACCGATCGACGGTCACGGAAAGAAAAAAAATATTGAATGTCGGAAAGAAAAATTGCAAATTGATACGCGTTCTTTAATGAAATCCGCCGAATCAAAAACTGGCCAAATTTATATAGATAAAATTTGAACATAAAAATTATTTAAGAAGCTCTGCCATCTAAAATCAAACGTGCCACGTCATACGCCGCACGCGGTTTGCCAAAAGCGAGAGCCGCTTGGCGCATCATGGCTAAACGGTTAGGCGACCTTAAAAGAATTTCGATCTCTTCTCCGACATCACTGGTTTTATCAATGCGGATGCCCATGCCGTTTTTCAAAAGAAAATCAGTATTGCGCATTTCTTGCCCGGGGATAGGATTAACGATCACCATTGGCAAGCCCTTAGTCAAGCATTCACTGGTTGTCATCCCCCCGGGTTTTGTGACAATCAGCGTTGAAACTTCCATAAGCTCATCAACATTTTTTGCATAATCAAAACTGATAAGCTTCTTAGAAAAATGTTTTTTCTCATGGGCTAGCCACTTTTGCAACTTTTTGTTTGTGCCTGTTATGACAATCATCTGCAGCGGGGAGTCAATTTTTTGCAAGCACGAAACAACTTCTTTGATCGGGCCCAAACCTTGTCCGCCGCCCATGACCAAAACAACAGGGACAGATAAATCCAATCCTAATGTTTGCGCAATCTTGTGTTTGTCCTGCGGCATCGAAAACTTTGCTTGGATGGGAATGCCATAAACCTTGATCGCATCGGCAGAAACCCCTTTTTTAATAAACCGCTCACGCGCTTCTTCATCGGGGACAACGTAATAATCCACCCCTTCATTGATCCAAAATGAATGCGGGGCAAAGTCTGTCAAAACCCCAATCAAAGTGATTTTAAGATTATGCGCGAGCTTATAATCCGCGACCATCCCGCAAGGGAAAGCCTGCGTGCATACAACCGTGTCGGGCTCATATTCAGCAAAAAGTTTAGCTAATTTTTTATGGCTCGTTTTATGTAAAAATTTTTTTATCGATTGAGATTTTTTGACGATGTTGGGATTGTCATACAGATAGTCCCAAACCTTAGGGGTTCGCTTGATCACGCTCATATAAGCGCGATTAACGACTTGCTCTAGAATCGGATACGTGTACCCAAACCCATTGACGCCCGGAGCTTCAATGGTCGGATCAAGCTCGCGCAATGCCCGCTGAATTGCCACCGTCGCCTGCCGATGCCCTGAGACCTTAGTAATATACATTAAAAGAATTTTGCGTCTCTTTTGTAATTCTCTTTCCATGTCTTCCTTTTTCGGCGGATTAACCGCAATGGTTTGGTCAAAAATATCGAGTGGTTTAATCATCTTATTCAATGAGAGCTAAAACTTCGCCGATCTTCACTTCATTACCCTCGGGAACTAAAATTTCTTTAACGGTCCCGGCAAAATCACAAGTAACATTAAACGATGCCTTATCCGTAACCAGTTCAACAAGTTCACTGTCTTTATTGACTTGATCGCCAACTTTGCAATGCCAAAACGCGACCATGGCCTTCTCTATTCCTTCGCCTAAAGGCGGTAAAATAACTTGATTCATAAATTTCCTCTCTACACTCATATCATTTAAATAGTCCGCCCAATCAAAAATGAAGCTCCACGGCTTACAGCCGTTGTCTCTCACGTTTCGGGATTCCGTTTAAGCAAAATCCCGCCAGAAGACCATCCCATCCACGTCTTAACAGAACGTGGTCTTCTGTTGCGGAATAAATTTCTTCCATTATACCCAAATTTGCACTCAACGAAACGAAATTTTATGTTCTCTCAAGCGCAAAATGTTGCAAAAAGATTGCGGAAAAATTTTGTTTCGCATCTTTAATATCAACAGCCTTTTTAATGATATTTTCAACAGAAGTCATCGCAACACCCAAGCCACAGGGATCAATAAGCGAAAATAATTCCAAATCGGTGTTGATATTAATTCCTAAGCCATGGAATGATACCCACTTGTTTGCTCCAACCCCAATGGACACAATCTTTTTAGGCCCAACCCAAACGCCAGTCTTGCCCGGATTTCTTAAGGAGCAAATCCCATAGCCTTGCAAAAATTCGATAGCCGCTTCTTCTAAATCATGCAAATACTGCTTTAGATCTTTCCCGTGCTTTTTCAAA
>JAYRHV010000342.1:0-2703 GCA_041907165.1 Candidatus Omnitrophota bacterium
AAACTGCGCCCGTTTCAAGACGGCTGGCGGATTATGCTCACCATTGCCATGCTTTTGCGCGACCATTATCCTTTGCGGCTTTACAGCGCTTTAGCGTGCGGATTTTGGATCAGTGCGCTGGGTGTCCTTTTGCTGGACAAAACATCGTCGCTATTAAGCGGATTTTTATTATTTTTAGGCATTTTGTTTTTAGGAATCGGTTTTATTTTAAGCGCAATTAATACCCGATTGCGTGAAGTTAAACAAATTATCTTAAGGAATTCAAAAATCCAATGAGCAGCGCTGCCTATCAAGATCTTTTAGAACACATTCCCTGCAATCTCTGCGGAAAAAATGATTTTGACATCATTTATCCGCCGCGTTATGACTTAGCCAAAGTTGATAACCTAACCGAGGTGTTTCGCTCCTCCGGCGATGACATTCTTCTTGACCAGATGGTCCAATGCCGTGTTTGCGGACTCAAATATTTAAACCCGCGCCTTAAATCATCGGTCATTCTCGACGGCTACAGTGCAGGGGAGGACCCGCTTTTTGTTTCGCAGGCTTTGGCGCGCGAAAAAACATTTGCCAGCGCATGGCACTCGATTATAGGTAAACACCATAAGCCCGGACGATTGCTCGACGTAGGAACGGCCTCCGGCGCATTTTTAAAAGTGGCCAAAGATGCCGGTTGGCAGGTCCAAGGCTGCGAACCTAACCGCTGGTTAACACAGTGGTGCCACAAACAATACGGCATTTCGGTTTTTGCCGGAACCATTTTTGAAATGAAATTGCCCGACAATCACTTTGATGTGGTCAGCCTTTGGGACGTGTTGGAACACACAACTGATCCTAAATCTGTGCTTAAAGAATGCCACCGCGTTTTGAAAAAGGGAGGGCTTCTGATCGTTAACTACCCTGACGTAGGCTCTAGCATTGCACGGGCCATGGGACGCAAATGGGTATTTTTACTCTCGATCCATCTGTATTACTTTACCCGCAAAACAATCAAAAAACTGCTAAACGACGTGGGGTTTGAAATTAAAACCTACCGCCCGCATTGGCAAACGCTTGAACTAGGCTACATCAATATGCGCATGAAGCCCTATTTGCCGTGGGTTGTGGATCTGAGTGGAAAAATTATCGCAGGCTTGAAGATACAAAACCTTTCTATTCCCTACTGGATGGGACAAACCTTGGTCGTCGCAAAAAAAGTTTAACCGATGAAAGAAAAAGTTGTCATTTTAGGCGCGGGAATTGCCGGTTTATCCGTCGCGTATTTCTTAAGCAAAAGCGGTCGTTATGACGTTCTGGTCCTTGAACAGTCCGATACCGTTGGCGGGTTATGTGCAAGCTTTCCGTACAAAAATTTTACTCTGGATTTTGGGCCGCACAAAATCTATTCGGTACTGCCGGGAATCCTCGACGATTTGGTTGCGCTGATGGGTAACCGCGCCAAGCGTGTTGAGAAAAAAAATAAAATTTTCCTCAACGGTCATTACCTCGAATATCCGCTGAAATTAACGAACCTGCTGAAGGTTTTAGGCCCCAAACATTTCTTAAACATCTTAAGCGGTTTTGCCTTCCAAAAGATCCATAATATCGTCGGGAAGAAAGAGGCCCAGTCTTATGAAGATTTTATGATTCAAACCTTTGGGCAAGCGACGTATCAGCTGATCTTTGAGCCGCTGGCCGAAAAAGTCTGGGGCGCGCCCCAAAGCCTACACGCGGATATGGCGCGGATTCGCGTCTCATCGCTTAACACGTTTCATTTGATTTTGCGGCTCTTAAAACTATTGCCAGAAAGCGATGCGACCAGCGCCAAATATTTTTACTATCCCCAAAAAGGTTTTGGGGATTTTGCCGAAAAACTCAAAGAAGAAATCCAAGCGGCTGGCGGCAAAATCCTAACGAGCGTATCCGTCAAAAACCTTCATCAAAAAGACAATACAATTACTGGGATAAACATTCAAACAGAGAAGGCCACTGATTTTTTTGAATGCGATACCCTGATTTCGTCGATCCCATTGACACAACTTTTAAAATACGCCCTGCCGGAAAAACAGGATACAGACTCTCTTTTGGCTCGCCACTTGGTTTTGGTATACCTTTGGGTCAATAAACCCAAGGTCCTCGACGAACAGTGGGTTTTTTTTCCTGAACGCAAATATATCTTTAGCCGCATAAGCGAACAAAAAAACATGTCTGAAAATATTGGGCCAAAGGACAAGACGATTTTATGCTGCGACTTTACCTGTGAAGCGGACAGCCAGATTTGGTCAGCCAGCGATGAGCTTTTGATCAGCCGCTGCGCAGAGCAATTGGCGGATGCCAAAATTATCAATTTAGTGGACTTACAAAAAGACGCTTGTTTCGTCATCCGCAAAAAGAACTTCTATCCACGCTATGACCTTGATTATTTACAAAAAATGGCTCAGGTCACAAGCGAACTCAAAAAATTTAAAAACCTGCTGACGACGGGGCGTTTGGGCATGTTTAACTATAACAATTCCGACCATTGTTTTGATATGGGAAAATTTATTGCCCAAGGATTGTCAGAAAAAAAGTCCTGCCCGGAAATTTGGTCAGCCCTCGAAGAGCGCGTACGGGATTATAAAATCGTTGACTAAAAATGCCTGCCTTAATAAAAAATACCAAATTTTTAATTTTTGGAATAATAATTTTAATTAATGTCATTGTTTATTTCCCATCTTTTTTTGACAG
>JAYRHV010000343.1:0-2654 GCA_041907165.1 Candidatus Omnitrophota bacterium
AGGACACCGGATAGTAAAGGGCGGCCACGCGGACATACGAACCCATAAGCTGGGGCCCAAAGACACCCACTAAATACGCAAAGTACGCACCCAGCCCTATAGGCGCGTAGGCCATAATGATCTTAATGACTTTTGTCATGACCGCGTTGCCGGAGAGCAAAAACTGGACAAAAACCTTTCCCTCTTGACCGGCCCACAGTGCAGCCAAGCCAATAAGCGAAGAAAAAAGAATTAGCGCCAGCATATTTTTCTTAGAAAAAATTTCCACAAAATCCGTGACGGTTAAGGCTTTAACAATTTGCTGGGCGACACTGTAATGTTGTGTATTTTGCACAGCCGGCAAAGCGATGTTGACACCTTGGGAAACAGGGAAAATTTTAACCGCAACGATCATCACAACGGATGCGACAATGCCGGTCAAAACAAAAATAAGCATCATCGAGCCGACAATTTTGGCCAGACGTTTGGCATCTTGCATGCCCGCAATAGCTGAGGAGATCGAAAAAAAGACAAGCGGGACAACCGTCGTAAAAAGCAAATTTAAAAAAATATCGCCCAACGGCTTAAAGACAACCGCGTTTTCTTTGCAGAGCATTCCTAAGCATGCCCCGACGAGAATTGAAGCAAAAAGCAGCAAGGAAAAACCGTAGTTTTTAAGAAAGTTTCTATTTTTCATGATATCAGTGCCGAGATAATCAAGCTTTTTGCTGGACGCTTGCCCCACCTAAGCGTGTGGGGCTGCGCTCGATGATCGGCTTCGCTCTTCCCCTTCGGGGAAACCGTGCCCGCTTCGCCTCTCAACGCCAGCTCAAAACTTGATTATCTCGGCATAATTTACTTTCCATCTTCACATCGCCAATGCCACGGTTCATAGGTAATCCCCACCGGGCCATTCTTAGGATACGACAGCACAAAACCAAACTTCGCCGCATGCTTTTCTAGCCACGCAAATTCGGGTAAAACATCAAACTCTGAGGGGTTATCTTCTCCGTTTATCCCATCTTCATTGATAAAATCAATCGCCTGATGTTTAGGCGCGCCATGCTCGCTATACCCCGGAAGGGCAACATATTTGACTGTTTCCCGGATTGAATATTTATGGTTCTGTAAATAATATACAAATAGATACAACTGATAGGCGCTCGAGCGATAGCCGGACTCGACTAAAAGCTTTTTGCCCAAATCTTTTTTCATCGCCGATGCCATCAGGCTATATTTAGCATAAACGCTTCTCGGCAAAAACTGCGGGGCCAGCTCGCGGCGGTCTTTCTTGGTCTTTTCCTTCTTATGGTCGCGCACCTTGACCTTTTGCCCGACGATGAGGACCAAATCCTCTTTGCCCGTGGCAAGCCCGCGGTAAGGGATCTTAACGCCAAGGGCTTGGGCATCCAGAGCTTCAAAACTTTTCAAAAAAGATTTTTCTTCATTGTTCAATGGCGTGTAAAGCTCGTCAAAGGTGAGCTTAGCCAAATCTTTAGTCTTGTCGCGGCTTTGGATAAACGGCTCGAGCTTTTTGACCAGATTTTTAACCTGTTTGATATCCGCATCCGACAGTTTGTCTAAATCAAGCGCCGCATGCGCCGGATGGACCAAACAGACCAGCATAAGAGTTACTAAAAAAAATTTCTTAAAATCCATGTCCTGCTCCTAAACAACCACAAGCCCTTTTAAATTTTCTGGAGAATCGGGGTAACGCATATTTAAATTTTCAAGCGTATCGACAATACGAGCGGCGACCACAATAGTGCGCAGCCACTTGTGATCCGACGGCACAATGACCCACGGGGCGTGTTTTGTCGATGTCTTTTGAATCATGTCGTTATAGACTTTTTGATATTCATCCCAAAGCTTACGTTCGCTTAAATCTGTCATACGAAATTTCCAATGTTTATTCGGATCATCAAGCCGCGCTTGCAAGCGTTGCTTCTGTTCATCTTTACTAATATGAAGAAAAAACTTTAAAATCGTAACACCCTCTTGGGTAAGCATCAGCTCAAAATCATTGATATGATCATAGCGTTTCTTCCAAATCTCATCAGGAACAAAATGGTGTACCCGTACGGCCAAGACATCCTCGTAATGACTGCGGTTAAAAATGACCATCTCCCCTTTTGCCGGAGTCGATTGATGCACGCGCCACAGATAATCATGCGAAAGCTCCTCGGGCGAAGGGGCTTTAAAACTTTTGACCTTGACCCCCTGTGGATTGACCCCATAAAAAACATCGCGGATCGTACCGTCCTTACCGGATGTGTCCATGCCCTGCAAAATAATCAAAACTTTCCTTTTGCCCTCCGCGTAAAGCAGTTCCTGCAATAGGTCGAGCTTGGCATTTAACTTGTGCAAAAGCTCTAGCGCCGTATCTTTTTTAAAATCGACAAAACTTGTGTCGTCGGGCTTAACGTGAGATAAATGAAAATCTTTTTCTTCTTTGACAATGCAGCTGTCATAAAATTTATTGTTCATCGTTAACCTTTCTTATTTGATGGCCCGAATAGCGATGATACGCTCAAGCAATGAACCTTTCTTCGAACCTGCCCCTAAAGAAAGACCCGAAACAATGACTCGGTTGACCACGCGCGTTTGGTCTTTATCCGTCCCCGGCTCTCGATAAGAGAAGGTTTCGTGAATCGCGTAGGGCTCGTCTGCCACCA
>JAYRHV010000344.1:0-2627 GCA_041907165.1 Candidatus Omnitrophota bacterium
GCTGGCTAAGCGCCGAGCTTCAAATTCTAAAACCGGTCCTTTTAATTCCCGTCGGAAAACTGGCGATCGGGCAGTTTTTGCCTTTAGAAAATCTTGATGCGATGATCGGCCGCAAATTTACAATCAACCGAGGTAGACATTCTTTCGACGTGATCCCACTTCCGCATCCCTCCGGCGCTTCCCCTTGGCATCGCAGCGAGCCGGGCAAAACTCTGCTGACAAAAGCTTTAAAGCTCATCGTAAAACATCCGGCGTTTATCGGTATTTGATCAGAGCCCAATACATTTGGAGGGCTTTGAGCCAATCCATTTTTTTGCCATCTTTTTTGTCGCGGGCTTCGTAGGTGATGGGCACTTCGAGGATTTTAAAATTTTTGCGCAGTAATTTTGCTGTTATTTCCGTTTCAAATTCGAACCCGCGGGATTCAATTTGGATGTCTTCCAAAACTTCTTTTCGAAAGACTTTAAAACATGTATTGACGTCGGTGATGTGACAGCCGTAGAGCATATTTAACGTCCAGCCGCAAAACAAATTTGCCAAACGATTAACATAAGACATATTTTTAATGCGGCCTTTGAAGCGTGAGCCATACACAACCTTGGTTTGATTTTCCAGTATCGGTTTGAGTAAAGCTGGATAATCGGACGGGTCATATTCAAGGTCTGCATCCTGAATCAAAATGATGTCGCCCGTTGATTGTTGTATGCCTTTGATGACCGCC
This sequence comes from Candidatus Omnitrophota bacterium, assembly GCA_041907165.1. Classification (GTDB taxonomy): domain Bacteria; phylum Omnitrophota; class Gorgyraeia; order Zapsychrales; family JANLHA01; genus JADLGJ01. The sequence continues at coordinate 722 of JAYRHV010000344.1, forward strand.
GATGTTTTGCCTTGGTTTGTTTTTTGAAAAAAAATAAAACAGCCGGCGGCAGAAAATTCTTTTAACTTGTCTTTAGTTGCGTCTGTGGACCCGTCATCCACGACAATGATTTCTTTTTCAAGGCCTAAGGGCAGGCTAACGGCGGCAATCTTTTTGAGAATAGGGATAATCGTTTCTTGCTCATTATAAACAGGGACAATGATAGAAAGCTTCACGGGATTCCTTGGGATTTTATATTCTATTAACCCAGCCAATATATCAAGAAATTCTTATTTAATCGAGACTGTTTTCAATTTTGCCGGCATTGACTTCTTAAGGTCGCTTTGTATAATAAACAATATCCAAACAAGCCTTCCTTAATGTTTTGCATTTTATAGCGAGGATTTCATGAAAAAAAATTTCTTATTTTTTATTGGTTTGCTCTTTTTGTTTTTTTTAATGGCAGGCATCGCTGTGGCGGGAACTATTTATCAAAACTTTGAGCCGGACAACGGCATTCCCGTCAATATTTGGAGCCGGACTTTGGAAGGACATGCGTTGGTTGTGGATCGTCACGACGGGGTCCACTTAGGTCAAAACGCCGCGCGTTATGAAAGCGGCTGGACGTGGAACGGTTTGGGCATCAATCGCGATCTCGTCGACTTTAAACAGACGAACAATGACCGGTTTACCTTTTGGACGCTTGCTTTTCCGTCGGTGACTTGCCAAACATGGGACTGTGATACCGCTGTCGATGATAATGTCGGGATTGAAATTCATGATACCGGAAAATACGCCAATGGCGGGGTTACGCTTTGGACGGTTAAAAAAGCAAAATATAAGCAATGGACAAAACTCGAGATTTTTTTTAGCCAACTGCCGCCGGACTTTGATTTAAAGCATATTTCGCAAATCCAATTTATCAATTATTGGCCGGGAAAATATTATTTGGACGATTTTCATGCCGTACGTGAAGACAGGGTGTATCAATCGTTTAATCAAGAAACCCGCAGCGGCACAACAGACAGCGATTATGGCTGGAAATGGAATGAGGGCGACACTGTCGGTTTGTCATCGGCCGGCGAGCCTGTTTATGAAGGCGGCCATTCATGGAAAATGGTTTTAAACGGCAAGTGGGACGGGGCAGGCATTGCCAGTGAACAACAGAATTATTTTTTTAACAAGGACAGCAACAGCGCTGAGCAAAGTTTTTGGCATAACAATTTTTTGCCCGAAAATAATGACCGTCTGTCTTTGTGGGTGTACGCTTTGCCGGAAAACAGCATGGACAATAATCTTAATGTCCAGATTTATGATCATATCAGCCACTCAACGGATGCAACCAAAGCAGAAGTCTGGACGAAGTCGGCCGCCCGATATGGGAAGTGGACAAGACTCGAAGTTTTATTTAAGGATCTTCCCGCAGATTTAGATTTGCACGACATCGACAAAATCCAAATACAAAATTATTGGGCGGGGACGTTTTATATTGACGATATCCGCGCGACAGCCAGCCATCCGGTCATTAAGGAAAGTCCGCTTTCCTCTGGTTTGGTATCGTGGGAACCGATTGCAGGCGCGCAAAATTATCGTCTGCAACAAAGCACACAAGGCCCCGATGGGCCGTGGGTGACCATTGCCAGTAGTGAAAAAACGAGTTTTAACATTTCAGGTTTAAGTCCATCGTGGCTGCGCGTTCGCTGGGAAGAAAAGTTCGCGGACAAAAATTCGGTCCCCTATTATTCGCCGTGGTCGGATGTGGTCGAATATCAACCGGCACTGGTCAATTTGCAGTTTAACTTGCTTTCAAAAGGTTTTTTAGGTTTTAATACGATCCCGCAGGCCAATCTTTACGAGATTCAAACGGCCGGCGCGGTAACGGGTCCATGGAAATCATTTTATAAGGGACCGGGCGCTTTCGGAAATA
>JAYRHV010000345.1:0-4841 GCA_041907165.1 Candidatus Omnitrophota bacterium
ATATGTTTATGGCTATTCAAATAGTCAATGTGGTCAAGGATATCGTCGATGTGAGCCGCACCGATATTGTCATTCGGATGCGCCTTGCCCGCTAAAATAATCTGCATCGGCCCTATATCATGCGCCAAATTGATCAGTTCCTTAATATTATGAAAAATCAAAGCCGGACGCTTGTATCCGGCGATACGGCGCGCCCACCCGAGGGTAAAAACATCATCGCGCAACTGCCAATGCCGGACGATATCGATCAAATTCTTTTTATTGACCTGATGGGCCATAAAAATGTCCCGTCGGAAATTTTCGTCTTTAATTAAATTTTTGACCTCTACTAAATTCTGTGGTTCACGCCGCCAATCTCCGACGACACTGCTGTACTTGTCAAACAAATTGGCAAAACTTTCCGAAACCCATGTATGAGAATGGATGCCGTTGGTAATCGCATCGATTTTTTGCGCATACTTTGGGAACTGATAGCGCATCACTTCCCCATGCTTTTGAGCCACCGCATTAGCATGCCGGCAGTTGTTCAGGGCCATAATCGTAAAATTGATCTGGTCCGACTCAGGCGAGACTTTCCCAAACTTTTGGGCGGCTTCTATATATTCATCATTGAGCACTTTGGCCATGTCCCCGACATTAAAACGGTCATGTCCAGCTTCGACGGGCGTATGGCATGTAAACACGAACTTGTTCTTAAAATCTTCCATCTGGCTTTTGTCTTTCAAAGAGACATACTGTTCAAGCAAAGCGCATGCGGCGTGGCCTTCATTAAGATGATAACAGTCAATGCTGTAGCCAAGATCCCGCAGTGCTTTCATGCCGCCAATACCTAACAATGAACGCTGAAAAATTTTCCACCAGACATTGTCACTGCGATAGAGCTGATCGGTTAACTTTTGAAAATGCGGAGGGTTTTGCGGCAAATTTGAATCCAAAAGGATCAGAGGGCAAGCGTTTTTTTTGTCATAACTATAAACATAATATTTCCAAAGCCGCAAAGACAAAGGCCCCTCTTTTGTCTGGATCACAACAATATTTTTTAGAGGAATAAGCCCCGGATAAACCCAAGGGTCCCACTGGAGCTCCTCGGGAACTTGGCCGTGCTTGTACCAAAAGTTTTGTTTAAAGTAACCCTTGTTCCACAAAATGCCTATCCCGACGAATGAAACCCCCAAATCCGCCGCACTTTTGATCGTGTCCCCCGCAAGCACGCCTAAGCCGCCGCCGTAAATCGGGATATCGAGCATCTTATCAATCTGCACTTTAAAAAGATAATCGCACATCCAATTGTTCGAAAAAACATCATGCTTAAAATACTGGTTCTTCTCGCTCATCGGACGGGTCAGATTAAAAGTATTGTAAATGCTCGGCGCTAAACCGTATTCCATCGAAAAATACGCAACCGATTTGTCAGAAGAAGAAAGCAACCGTTGTTCGGCTGTCAAAACCGCTTGGGATGGGAAACCAAAATACGAAGATGCGGTAACATCTTGACTGTATTGGCTGGAATAATTTTCGATCGATGCGATTAAATCTTCAAAACTAAATTCAGAGGATTCTTTTTTAGCGTTCAAGGCTTTCTCCTAAAGTAAAGTTTCCAAAAGATGGGGCTATTATATCAGAAAAAAATCCCGACAATAAACTTTCAAATATTAATGCGATGTACAAATTTTATTTTTGCGTGACACAAACTTGCACATTGCGTTAAGACTTGATTAACACTAAGTCAAAGCGCCAATCGACTCGAGTGTCTGCCCCTTTACGATAAAACGGGTTAAATGACTTTTTAAATTCATAATCGATTTTTTGGCGGTTTAAGAAACCTTTGAGTTTATCGATATCAAAAAGTTTTTGTTGAGCCCGGCAAACTTCCCGGTGGCTGCTTCTGAGTTTAAAATTTTTTTGGCAATACTCAAGATATTGGGCCTTAGCACGGTCATAATCTGCGCTGCGGGTTTTATCCGGCAACTGGCCGATCAGCGCGCGACCGCCTTTTTTGAGTATCCGCATTAGGTCTAACAGTGCTCGCTCAATAAAATCGTCGTCTAAAAAATTCAAAAAGACAAAATAACTTAACGCGCCATCAAGGCTTTCATCTTTAAAGGGCAAATTTCCAATCTCGCCGCAGACAAAATTCTCCGACGGACAAAATTGACGCGCATGCGTTAACATCGCTTGGGAAAAATCCAGACCTACCGCGTTTTTAACGCAAGGGCGAAGCTCTTTGAGAATCCATCCTCCCCCGCAACCTAAATCAGCTATAATATCACTCTTGTTTAATTTTAACCCGTCGACAATGGTTTGTATCATCATTTTGATTTTTTCAGGCGGCCAGACAACACCTTCAACGACTTCCCATTTGCTCAAAAGCCACTGTTCATAGGCATAATCGCTTTTGGCGGTTTGACCCCAAACGTCAAATAATTTTTTTAAATCGTCGTTCATGGCTTTAGGCAAGATACGGATAAATTATAGAACTCCCCGCGCGGACTAGGGCATCTGGCATCAAGGGATGCGTAAAAAACTTTGTCATGATTTTCAAAATCCTCTTCTGGCTAAACTTGTAACCGGCTGGCTCAAAGCCTAAGTGATGAATCTCCATGGCTGCGGCGCCCGTGTGATTTTTAAAGAGCACTAGACCTTTTTGCTCAAGTCCGCTGGAGCCCAAATCTAAAAACTGACATTTGAGCGCTTTGGCGTATTTGATCCCTTCCCAAAACAAAAGATTGTTCGGCCGGTATTCAAGCGCCGCCAGCGAAGAGGTATTAAATTTATAATAAAATGTGTCGCCGCACAAAAGATAAATGTTGCCGCCGATAAACTCCCCGGAGGGTGCATAGGCTCCCAACAATGCGCCATTGCCTTTGGCTATCATCTGGTCCCAAATCACTTCAAAAAAACGATACGGTTGAGGAAAAATTTTGTATTTGTGTTTGCGTATCTTCAAGTGCAAATCATAAAATTTTTTTAATTCTTTCTTTTCACAGCGCCGGACAATAACACCGCTTTTTTCGGACTGTTTGACAGCGGACTTAAAGGAATCGTGGGTCTTTTTCCAAATCTGCCGCAAATCCGCCCGAAGGTCCAAGAGATGAAAATTTTCTTTGCTTAAATGTTTAAACTCCGACATCTGCGCAGGCAGAGGATCGCGCAAGTTACGCAAAGCGATACGATATTGGGGATACTCACTGCGCAATGACTCAAAAAAAGCCCTCCAGTCCTCCAAGGTCTCGACATACCCGTCACAATAATCTGAATACGACAAGATACAAATTTTCCATTCAAGAAAATTCTTAACCACGGAATAGATGATGTAACTGGCAATTTTGCCGTCGCGCTCAATATACTTGACATAGATCTTTGATTGATATGTTTTTAAAATAACACGGACCCAATCTTCGCCAGAAAAAAGATTTTCGTTTAGTTTGGGCAGATGAAGTTTTGTTACCGCCTCTAAAAACGGCAATGTTTTGACCATATCAGTTGCCTTTACTTTCTGATTTGGCGACAACCTGAAGCATCGGCCCAATAATTTCCGACAAATCATAAATACGCAAAACACCAAAATGCTGACGGTCAGCTTTATTTAAAAACGCAATCGACCGGCCAAGGTTCTCGTTGTGTTCCAGCACAAAGCGCTCGAGCAAGGCAGGGCTAAAATTTCTATATATTTTCTTAGGCGCAAAACGAGCGACGATAAATCCCAAGTATCCGCGCAGCTGTGGATCAAAACGCTGTTTGCTTTCTGTTAAAGAAATATAGGCTTGCGGACAAAGGACCAAATATCGATACCCCATCTGGTAATCTTTCACAAGAAGCTGTAGGCTCGACGGAATTTCAGAGACATCGTCGCGTCGTTTTTCATAAAGATTCTGGACATAATTTTGACTCGATAAGAATTTTGCCTGCGGATTTTGGCTATAAATAAACTGCGTTGAACGACGATAATCGGAAGAACTATTGGCCAGAAGATAGGATTTGTTGACCATCATCGCGGCCATAGCGCACACTACGATCACAACCGATACACGAAAAATGGGGTCCTTGGAACGCTCCCAAAGGCTTGTTATCGCCCAAGCGACCGACATGGTCATAAACGGCAGGACAACGCCCACGTAACGGGCCCCTTTTTCGCTGGCAAAGGTAAAAATTCCCATTTGAACCAAACACAACGCAAACGGCAACTGATATTTAAAATCTTTCTTTAAAATAAAATAAACATTCGCAAAAAAGAAAATGGCAAAAAGCATCGTTTCTAACCGAAACAGATAATAGGGATACGAAAAAAGATTAAACCAATCAAACTGCTCTTTGGCCATATTCGCCTGATGGAATATCCATGAAAAAATGACGATCGTATTTTGTCCGCCATTAAAATTTCCGACGATAAAAACACAACAAAAAAAGCACAAGATTGTCCAGAGCAGTTTGCGTAAATCCGGCCAACGGTGTGTGCAAAAAGATAGAATTATCTCCGCAAAAATAATCGGCAACGGCAGCATGATCAAGCGATAATTCGAAAAATAAGCTAACCCAAAACAAAACCCGCCGGCAAAACTCCGCCAGCTAAACTTTTGGGGAAAAAGATACAAATAAAAACCAGACAATACCAACAGTGTGCTCAAAGACTCCTGCATCCCTATCCGTGAATAGAAAACATGGCTGGGCAGTATCGCCAAAAGCGCCGTCGCCAACCACGCGATGCGTTGGCTGTCAAAGAATTTTTGGGTAAACATAAACGTCAATCCAAGGGTTAAAACCCCAAGCACTGCCGCCAGCAGGCGCGAGATATACCAATGTTCTAAACCGCCAAAGAAAATACGCAAATCAACCAGCATAAA
>JAYRHV010000346.1:0-3837 GCA_041907165.1 Candidatus Omnitrophota bacterium
ATTGAAGCTCTGTTTCCTTAAATAAACGCAAATCCGGCAAATTGACATCCGTCAAAATAGCTTGGCAGCCTAAAACTTTAGCGTTTTGCAAACGAACAGCCTTCGCTTGCGCATCACCTAAAATTTCCGTAATTTTGTTCTCCCCTAAAATCCGCAACCCCGACTCGGCCAACAATGCCTCGATCACAAGACTATCTTCCAGTGATAAAAGCCCATTTAAAACATTTTTTCCAGACGTAACAAGAATCACTTCCTTTTTTGACTCACAAAATGCCAAAGCCATTTGCAGGCCCGCAATATTGTCTGATTCAATAACAATCGTCTCAACCAGCGGCAAAACTTTCAGGAGATTTGTCATGTCGCTTAAACGCTTCAAGTTATACAAACCTGTTTTATTGGCCCCTTTAATATTCGCAAATGGCTGCTCAGACAGGTCGGCCATCAAAAGAAAATCATAGTCAATGTGCTCTTTGTCATCCAGCGTCAGACGGCTGCGCTTAAAATTAATGCGCGTGACTTTTTTGTCAAAAATAAATTTGATTTTTTCTGATTCGTAATCTGAGCTGGGCCTGTAAAAAATCTTATTTTGCGAAATCTTTTTCACAGGAAGACTGCTGATCAGCTGACGGTAATAAGGAAAAGTGTTTTCAGACGAGATGACCGTCGCCTCAAAATCCGCTCCCAAAGCTTTAAGCGCTTCAAGGGTTTTAATGGCACTAAGTGAATTTCCCAAAATGGCAATTTTTTTCATAAGACGTATTATAACAAAATTTTATTTAATCTGAAGTTTAAATGCTTCCAGCGCATTGCGCATCAAACAAACGACCGTCACAGGCCCCACACCGCCGGGGACGGGAGTAATAAACCCGGCAGACTCTTTGGCACTTTCAAAATCGACATCACCAACCGTTTTTCCATTGAGCGCATTGATCCCCACGTCGATGACGGCGGCACCTTTTTTGATCCACTGCCCGCGGATAAAATTTGCTTTGCCAATAGCAGCAACTAAAATATCGGCCCCTCTTATGTGGTCCTGCAATTTTCCCGCCCGATCGGTTGCGCTATGACAAACCGTCACCGTGGCACTTTGCGCTAATAAAAGCATTGCGACCGGCTTGCCGACAATTTCACTGCGCCCGACGACAACCGCCTGTTTACCGGCTAGAGAAAAATTTTCTATCGAGGCCAAATGGGCCATCACCGCCGCGGGTGTGCAGGGCAGAATTTTTGTTGTGCCTAAAAGCAATTGCCCAAAATTAAAAGCATTTAAGCCTTCGACATCTTTTAAAACCGCAATATGCCGCAGGGCGGATGAGAAATCAATGCCTGCTGGCAGAGGTTTATGCAGCATAATCGCGTGGACAAAAGGATCTTGACTTAGCTGATCTAATTTATCTTCTAGTTTTTTCTGCGAAATATCCGTCGGGAGTGTGACCAGTTCATAGTTTATGCCGATACGTTCTGCCAGACGCTTTTGCGAATTAGCATACGCGCAGGCGCCGTGCTCATCACCGACAATCACATTGACCATGCGCACAGTTTTGCCGGTTGACTCTTTAAGGGCATTGACTTGTACCTTAAGCGCATCGCTTAACTTTTGGGCCAATAATTTTCCGTCGAGAATTTTTGCAGACATGATACTTACCCTTGATTGATTCTCACATTAAACATCGCCGACTTATATGCCGCCGCCAAAAGCTCGAGGGCCACCTCAACATCGCTGACTAAATATTTGTTGCCTTCCAAAACCAGATAAGGTGCCAAATCCAAAGCTTCATAACAAAGCTTGGCAATCTCAAGCGGGACCTCACAGGCGCGTTTGCGGGCTTTTTCTTTGGTCGCTTCATCGGCCTTGCGAGCATTGACAAATTCCAAATACGCTTGTGCATCCAAATCGACTAATTCCAAAAAACGCTTACGCAAAGCTTCGCTCTTTTTTAAGATTTCTGTGAGTTTCGCATCGACATCCGCTGTTTTTTTGCCCAGCGAATAATTGACGACCATACACAAAAGCGATGCACCCAAGGCCGCGGTTAAGGCTGCCGCCGAACCGCCGCCGGGAACCGAAACTTTTTGGGATAAAACATTGCAATACTCACTGAGGGTATAATCTTGAAATTTTTTCACTTACTCTTCCTGTTTTTGGGGAATTTGTCTTTAGTGATTACCGATGACACAACTTCCGTCATATTAGCGTATTGCCTGTGGTTTTGCAAATCAAAAACCTTCAAAAGCATTCTCTAAATACTCGACGCGCGGAGGACTAGAGTCGCAGAGCAAAATCGAGATCACATCAAAACGAAAATCGCACTCGCTTAAATTATGCATTTTCAAATAAAGCAAAGCGGTTTTCATGATTTTTTGCTGTTTGGCCGCTATAACCGCTTCCATCCCAAGCCCAAAATCCAGTGTGCGCCGGGTCTTGACCTCGACAAAACACACGGTCTTTTTGTCCAAAGCGATAATGTCAATCTCGCCTAAACGACAGCGAAAATTTTGGCTGAGGATACGCAAGCCGCGTTTGCGTAAAAATTGGACAGCGGCTTCTTCGCCGTCAGCGCCAAGTTTTTTTCGCAATAGATCTTTTATTTTAGAAAGCATGCCTGAAGGTCCGTCGATGAATAGGCGAGAGTCCGTGTAGCGCAATCGCCTTTTTATGTTCTTTGGTCGGATAGCCCTTATGCTGGGCAAAACCATACTCGGGGAAAATTTTGTCGTACGCTACCAGCAAGCGGTCGCGGGTCACTTTCGCAATAATCGATGCGCAAGCAATTGACAGGCTTTGGCTGTCCCCGCCGACAATCGTTCGGTGCGCATAAGGCAAATCGCAACTAAATTGGTTGCCGTCAATCAGCAGACACACCTTATCCGGCTTAAGTTGTACTTGCATGGCTAAATCTAAAACAGCCGCTTTCATCGCCATAAAGGTCGCCTGCAAAATATTGTATTTATCGATTTGCTCTTCGCTGATTAAGCCAACGCCAAAATCGCAATTAGCCAGAATTTCGTCAAAAGCGTCGTGACGTTGTTTTTCGTTCAATTTTTTGGAATCATCGATGCGGCAGGAAAAATCATGTTCGTTAATACAAACCGCGGCGGCAACAACCGGGCCGGCCAAAGGGCCGCGTCCAGCTTCGTCAATACCAACGACAAAGTCAAAACCATCTGCCTTGGCTTTATGCTCGTGGACTAACATCGAGTGATGAGATCCTCGACATACATTTTATGCGACTGGAAAAATTAAGCAGCGACAACGGGTTGTTGTTTTTCAACAGCTTTTTCGACCTTGGATGCTTTACCGACGCGGCCGCGCAAATAATAAAGCTTGCTGCGATTGGTCTTACCCTTGCTGACAATCTGTATGCTGTCAATAACCGGAGAATTTAGCGGAAAAACTTTTTCAACCCCTTCGCCAAAAGAAACTTTGCGCACAGTAAAGGTACCGTTGAGCCCGCCGCCGGTCTTGCGAATCACAGTCCCTTCAAAAGAGTGAAGACGAATTTTGTCCGCTTCCTTGACCTTGAGCTTCATTTTGACAACATCGCCGGGATTAAATTCCGGAAAATCCTTGCGCAAGAATTGGTCTTCAATTAATTTCATTTTTTCTAATGACGTAGCCATATGTCTTTCCTCTTTTTAGATTACACATTTATTGTCGTTTGGAAGCTGTGGATTTTAGCGTAACTTAGCTTTTATGTCAAATTATTCTTTTAGGCGCAGACGAAGCGCAGACGGAGGGCGACTTTTTAAACAAATCAGGCCGGGATTTTTGGGTGCGGGTAACCGCCTGTTCTCGCCGCCAAGCTTCAATCTCTTTATGATTGCCGGAGAGAAGGA
>JAYRHV010000347.1:0-3403 GCA_041907165.1 Candidatus Omnitrophota bacterium
CAACCCCTGAGAGTTGACATCCCGCGCAAGTTTAAGCATCTTGGATCCCGGCACCATCGTCACAGGAATGCCAAACTGTTTGGCCTTCTGGTTGACATATGACGATTCAGGATTTCCGTGTTCGACAAAAATCCTTTTGATGCTGCGCGGGTTAGATTTGATCCGCTCTAAAACAGGATTGCGTCCGTAAAGTCTCATGGCACCATCTCAGTTGCCGCGCTGGGCATATTTTGGTTTTCGATCAACGCTTGACGGGCGTCGATCTTCTGCTGGTAATTCTCTTCAACGCGTTTTTTCTGCTGAAGATATTCAGCGTAGCTAAGCTTCTTTTTCAAATAATCTTTTTCTAACTGTTCTAATGTTGTCTTATACTCGCTAAACTGCTGGTCGCGGATAATACTTTTGATCGGCCCCTGCGAAGCACACCCTGCGGCAAACAACAACCCAACACACAACATCAAGCATTTCATACTTTCTCCTCTTGTGTCATAAAATTTCCAAATTTAAGAAAAAATGGGAAAACCAAAATCACCACAATAACCATTAATGCAAGAATCGAAAACCATATGCACATCACATCAAATAACCAGCCGACACCACTGCGACGCGAGCAAAGGTCCTTGTAAGCGCTGCGCTTACCGCTGCGAATCTTTTTATAAGCGCTTTCTTTGATCAACCCTTCGGTCTTGTTGAGATTCCCATTTAAGATTTCATTGACGATACGGGAATACTCCGTATTGTATTCACATTCTTCAGGATTATGCAATTGGGTCGCGTGCACCTGATGGAATTTCCATCCGCATTTTGCGCAATAGGCATTATACGACAAACGGATATAGATAGAATCTAAAATATCAAAAATGACCCAAGGCAGAACAAGAAAAGACGTTAAATTCAAAGGCTGCACCAAAAGACGTTTGAAGTCCCGTCCCATCTTAAAATGATTGCGGCTAAAATCGTACATAAACTTAAAAGTCCGCACTTTAAAATAGGTCCCAATAACATATTGAGCCCGCAAATACTCGCCTAATTCCCAATCGTACAAAATCTGTTTTAACGTCGAAACTTCACGCTTAATGTCCCCGCCGACTAAATTAGGGTCAAAATCCTTTTCATCGCGAAATCCCACCGTATCGTCACGCTCGACGGTCAACAAATTCGTGTCGCAATACAAACACTGCTGGCGTTCGTCATTATGAAAAACTATTTTGCAGCGATTGCATTTTTTCATTTCTTTATCCCCAGCCCCAGATAAAAGATCGGTTTTAATATGCTCCACCAGCCGACGATCGGTTTCATTTTTGTATACCCTAAACTTTTGGCAGGATAAATTTTTGTCACCGGCGCCTCACAAAAACGATAGCCTAAACGTATTGTTTTAAAAAGAATATACGGCTCTAACTCATAGGTATTAAGCCACGGCTGCTCGATATTGATCCGTTTATCGTTAAACAAAGACAGCCGCATCGCGCGAAAACCATTGGTGCTGTCGGTGACTTTATGCCCGACAAAAACCGAAAGAAGAAATGGATGCAGCCGTGTGGCCCATTTGCGGTAAAACGGCATGTCCCCGCCGATACGGTTTCCGCCTAAATAGCGAGACCCTTGGACTAAATCAAACCCATTCTCAAGAATAGGCGCAAGAAGCAGAGGAATTTCATCGGGATTATCCTTGTCGTTGCCGGCCATGATAACGAGCATCTGATAACCGTTTTCTGTTGCATATCGGATCGCTGTGCGTATCGCAGCACCGACCCCTTGACGGCGGGCGTGCTTGATTGTTTTTACAGCTTGTTTTTCAAAAGATTGAATCATCTCGCTGGTCCCATCATCGGAACCGTCGTCGACAATCAAATAATCCACTTGTTTGGCTACAGGAGATTTTAAAAACCGCTCAATGACGTTTTTGAGCTTGACATGCTCATTATACGCAACGGGAGAAACCAAACATTTATTCATAAGGACAATTCTATTCTTTGGGGTTAAGCTGATTGTCTAAAAGCACATATTGTTTGCGGCAAGCGGCACAATAATAGTCGAGCGAAAGTTTGCGCCCGCAATGACAAGCGAAACCCAAACAACGGCCCGGATTGCCGGCAACAATTTCATAATCGCCGACACTTTTAGTCACCACAGCACCCGCGCCTACAACCGCGTATTTCCCGACGGTAATCCCACACAAAATAACGGCATTGCTGCCAATGGAAGCGCCGGTTTTGACAAACGTTTTTTCTAACACCCATGGGTCCCGCCTAAGAGCGCGTGGATGACGGTCATTGGTAAACGCGGCATTGGCCCCGCAAAAAACATTGTCCTCTATCGTCACGCCTTCAAAAACATTGACGCCGTTTTTTAAGGTCACGTGATGGCCAATCACAGCTCCCTTTTCAATGTAACAGCCATCACAAATATTGCAATCCTCTCCGATCGTCGCCCCTTCCTGAATATTAGCAAAAGCCCAAATCCGGGTCCTCTGCCCAATCTGCGCTTTGGGGCTGACCAAAGCGGTGGGGTGTTTGAAAAATTTCTTTTTTATCATACAATCACCACTGGCGCGCCGCTCTCTTGGATCGACCGCTGGGTCGCACATAAAGTCCGCACCACATAATAGCCTTTTTGGGCATCGGCACGTTCCGGGTGCTTGTTATTGAGGACACAATCAATAAAATACTGGGCTTGGACTTTGAGCGGTTCGTGAAATCCCATGTTGGGGATCGTGATGCTCCCCTCTCGGGAGAGCAGTTGGAATTCGCCATAGCTCTCATAATATTTAGACGTGCGTTCGACGTGTTTGTCATAGAGACGGATCGGCCCCAAATTGTCTAAATCATCCCAAACGACCATTTTTTTGTCCCCCACGATTGTAATCTGCCGGACTTTCTTAGGATCCAGCCAGCTGACGTGGACATTGACCAAAATGTTCCCCGGATACTCCAGCGAGGCGAAAGCGACGTCCTCAAGACTTTGCCCCAAATATTTTTGCCCGCAAGATGAGACTTTCAACGCTGATGAGTTAAACAAAAAATCAAAAATGGAAATATCATGCGGCGCCAAATCCCACAGCGCATTGACATCATAGCGAAACGGTCCCAAATTTGTGCGCTGCGAATGCGCATACTGGATTTTTCCCAGCTCGCCGGAATTGATATACTCTTTAAGCCGCACAATGCCCTGATTAAAAACAAAAATGTGGCCGACCATCAGCAATTTTTGCTTTTGGCTGGAAAGTTCTTTTAACTGCAAGCATTCTTGAGGGTCTAGCGCCAGCGGCTTTTCGCACAGGACATGCTTACCGCACTCGAGGGCTTCTTTCGAAAATTGAAAATGCGTATTGGTTGGCGAAGCAATGCAGACCGCGTCAATATCCGGGTCGGTTAAAATCTCCCGATAATTCTTGGTCGTC
>JAYRHV010000348.1:0-3641 GCA_041907165.1 Candidatus Omnitrophota bacterium
AATTTGGGAAACTTCAAAAAGTTTATCATATAAGTACTGTATATGTTGCGGGGAATCATGTGTCGGGTTTTGCAGAAACAGATTTAGAGAAACAGCAAATATTTCACAATACTTACGAACAAAGTAAATATGAGTCAGAGCTTGTTTTGAAGAATTTTCTGGATTTTGATATTTCAGTTTTTAGGCCAAGCATGATTATCGGTGATTCTATTGATGGGAGGACAAGCCATTTTCGACTTTTTTATCAGCCTTTGCGACATATTGTAAGTGGTATTTTTGATGAATATCCTGCGAATTTACTATGTGATCAAAATTTAATTAATATTGATACAGCGACAGAGATTATAACGAAGTTGATTAGTTTTAATGAAACTCGCACATATCATGTGATTAGCCCAAAAAACATTAGTATTCAGAGCTTTTTTAATTGTGTAAAGAGGTATTTTAATTGCAAATTGCCAGAATTTATTCCAGCTGAGAAGTTTAATTTTGAGAAATTGTCCAGCACGCAAAAGCGCTTGCTTGTCCCATTTGTTCCATATTTTAATTCGCGGAATAATTTCAATGCGGAAAAAACATTAACAATTTCCAGAGAGGCAGGCGTAAGTTTACCAGAGATAGACTACAAAAATTTAAGTACAATATTTAGTTATTGCATGAAGACAGGTTTTATTAAAAAAAGAATATGAGTATTTTTACAATTTCTTCTATTTTGATTGTTATATCCACTTCTTCGCTTGCTGTGGTGCTTTTACTCAAAAGTTATTCCGTATTAGCAAACAGATGCTGGGGGTTTTTGTGTCTATGCGCAGCTATTTATGGTTTTGGTGCATTTAAGTTTTCAACGACTTCAATCAAGGAAGATGCCTACTTTTGGTGGCAATTTGCATATATAGGAGTAATTCTTGCGCCTGTTGTTTATACGCATTTTGTAAACGCTTATCTGAAATTGCAGCAGCGCATTTTGTTAATTTCAAGTTATTGCGTGGCGTTTTGTTTTTTATTAATTAATTTCTTTTTTCGCGATGCTTTTATTGGTGACCTTAAATTTTCATTTTCTGAGTTTTATTCAATTGATTGGATGGCACGCAAGAATATTGCGTGGTTAATATTTTATTTTTTGTTTTATTGGGGATTATTGCAGTACTCCTGCTCACTTTTACTGATAAACTATTTTCAGTCTTCAGGGTCGAAGAAAAATCAGTTGAAATATTTAATTGTTGGTTCATTGATAGGTTGGCTGGGACCTCACGGAATTTATCTTTCTTATTTTGGCATCAACATTTATCCTTATTCCAATTTTCTTTTAGCAATTTATCCTTTAATCATCGGTTATGCAATTGTTCGATATCGTTTGATGGATATAACATTGGTATTAACACGTACAACTATTTTTGTTGGCGTTTATACATTTGTCCTTGGCATTCCTTTTGCTCTTGCTTTTGGTTTTCGCGAGAAATTGGTAAGTTTATTCGGCGAGAGTTGGTGGATGGTGCCGTTGGTTACATCCACTGTGCTTGCAACCGTCGGGCCGTTTATTTATGTTTATTTCCAGCGGCGGGCGGAGGACAGACTTTTTCAAGAACAACGTCGCTATCAGGCGACTCTTCGTCAGGCATCCGCTGGCATGGGAAAGATTAAGGATTTAAAGCGGCTTGTCACCTTGATTGTCCATATCATGACGCGCACAGTTCGCGTCGAGTACAGTATGGTTTTTTTAAATGATGTGTATGCCAAAAAGTTTCGTTTAGGCGCGTATCGAAGCCGTTTGGTGCGTCAAAAATTTCGCAGTGACATTGATTATTCGACCGCTCTAGTGCATACTCTTAAAGAAACCCAAAACCCAATTGTATACGATGAGATCAAACAGCGCACGCAGGATTATGGGGATCTTAAGTTAGCTCGACTCGAAGCCGAGCTTAAGGCCATGGATGCGGCGATTGTGGTCCCCAGTTTTATCGACGAAAAACTAGTCGCGATTCTGGTCATGGGCAACAAGGTCTCAGGCAAGACGTATAGCTCGGATGATTTGTCGGTTTTTTCGATTCTAGCCAACCAGTCAGCGCTCGCAGTTGAGAACGCACAATTTTATGACGAGATGAAAAATACCCACGCCCAACTGCTCAAAGCCGAAAAGATGGCCACAATAGGTACGCTGGCCGACGGGCTTTCGCATCAGATCAATAACCGTTTGCACGCGATGGGTTTTATTGCAGGGGACGCGCTAGACACTTTAAAGCTTGGGCATAACTTGCCGATGTCCCTTGAGGTTAAAGAAATGGTTTTGGACTTGGAGCACGCGCTTAACCGTATTGAGTCAAATGTCCAGCAGGGCGGGGAGATTGTTCAAGGCCTTCTTAAATATACCCGCAAGGATGACGCGGGCGTGCAGGATGTTTCGCTGGACAAGTTGATTGAAGCGGCGCTGGATATGTCGCAGTTTAAGATCAAGCCCGGCGAGATTTCGATGTGCCATGAGTACCCACCAGATTTGCCAAAGATCCGCGGTAATTTTACACAGTTGCAGGAAGTTTTTTTTAACTTGATCGACAATGCGTATGACGCGATGATGCAGAGAAAAGCTGAACTCAAAGAAACCAACTATACTCCGACGATCAAGATTAAGGCAGCAGGTGGCAGCAATGGACATTTGGACGTTGTCGTCGAGGATAACGGCATCGGAATACAGGAGCAGGACAAAGAAAAGATTTTTACCCCGTTTTTTACGACCAAGCTCTCGAGCAAAAAAGGCACCGGTTTAGGGCTTTATGTTATCCAGCGTTTGATCGAAGAGAACCATAAAGGAAAAGTTGTTTACGAATCAAAATATAAGCAAGGGACCAGTGTCCATTTAACATTACCAGCAGCTTAAGGGTGGATCATATGATTGCAAAACTTGAAACACTACAAAAGGTATTGGATATGCCAAAACTTTTAATTGTCGACGATGAAATTGATATCCGTGAGTTTGCCAAAAGTTATTTTCGCAAACGCCACATTGAGGTCTTTACGGCCAGCGGCGGAATAGAAGCCCTTGAGATCATAGGGCAGGAGAAGCCGGACTTGGTCCTTTTGGATGTCCGTATGGAAGAGATGAATGGCGTGGAGGTCTTAAAGAAATTGCGGGAAGCCGGCAACGCGACTAAGGTGGTCATGGTCACCGGCGTTAAGGAAGAAAATACCATTAACGAAGCCGAGCGCTTAGGGGTGGCTGGGTTTATTCATAAGCCGCTTGTTCTTGATGAGCTCGAAAAAATTGTGCTTAAGGAATTGAAGGGATAGTTTTTTAGACGTTGGACGTTAGACGCTAGATATTGGTCAAATAATACTAGCGACCAGCGTCCAGCCACCAGCAACAATTTTATGACAACCAAAATCGACTATAAAAAAGAGCTTGAAGCGGCCAGCCGCGGCATGATCATGATCCACGACCCGGAGCTTTTGATCAAGCTTATCGTGCGCATGATCGTCGGCAAAGTGCAGATTAAGCACGCGGGCATGATTGTCTATGACGCTGATTTAGACTCTTTTGTCCTTAATATTTCTAAAGGCGAGACGGGATTTAAAATCCCGGCCGGTTTTGCCCGTTTTGACAAAAGCCATCCGATTATTGCGCTTTTTAATAAAAAAGAGTATCGCTC
>JAYRHV010000349.1:0-1855 GCA_041907165.1 Candidatus Omnitrophota bacterium
CAAAAAGTGTCGTAATATGCAAATCGTCGTGAAACCGGCGTAGCCACTGACGCAATTCTTTTCGGACTTTTGCATCCAGCGAGCCAAACGGCTCGTCGAGCAAAAGGACTTTTGGCTCAATGGCCAAGGCGCGCGCTAAAGCAATGCGCTGGCGCTGGCCTCCGGATAACTGCGAAGGATAACGGCCCGCCACCCAGTCTAATTGCACAAGTTTAAGAAGCTCATGCACCTTATCTTTTATCTGTTGTTCGCTGGGCCGAATAGCTTTAGGTTTGACCCGCAGGCCAAAAGCGATATTTTCAAACACGCTCATATGACGAAAAAGCGCATAATGCTGAAACACAAAACCGACATTACGGTCTTTCGTTTTTTCTTCCTTAACGTCTTTGCCGTGAAAGAAAATTTCACCGCTGTCGGCATTCTCTAAGCCGGCAATGATTCGCAATAAAGTGGTCTTGCCAGATCCCGACGGCCCCAATAAAGCGATCAGCTCTCCGGTTTCTATTTTCAAATTAATATTTTCGAGCGCGTGAAAAGACCCAAAAGATTTTGTGACCGCTTTGACTTCGATGCTCATACAAAATTTCCTATTTTTAATGCCGCCTTACCCGCAAAAAGGGACCCGCCTCGAGCGGAAAGTTGCGCGCGATACTTAAATTCGACAAGCGTTTTAATAAACAACGTCACAAGCGCTAACATCGCCAGCAAGGACGCTGCGGCAAAAGCGCCGGTAAAATTGTACTCATTATAAAGAATTTCAATATGCAAAGGCAAGGTGTTCGTTTGTCCGCGTATATGTCCTGACACGACGGAAACCGCGCCAAATTCTCCCATCGCCCTCGCATTGCAAAGAATAATCCCGTAAAGAAGCCCCCATTTGATATTCGGCAGCGTCACCCGCCAAAATGTTTGAAAGCCGCTGGCGCCTAAAGTAATGGCCGCCTCTTCCTCTTCGTTACCCTGAGCTTTCATCACAGCAATCAGTTCCCGCGCGACCATCGGAAACGTCACAAAGATCGTCGCGAGGATAATCGCTGCCGGCGCAAAAATAATTTTGATCCCCCGCTCAATTAACCACGGCCCTAAGGCGCCTTGGGCGCCAAACATCAGCACATAAATCAAACCCGAAATAACCGGAGACACCGAAAGCGGCAAATCAATGAGCGTTGTCAAAAAGTTCTTTCCCCAAAAATCAAATTTTGCAATCGCCCACGACGCGGCAATCCCAAAAATTACATTAAGCGGCACAGCAATCAAAGCTGTCAATAAAGTCAACCGTATAGCCGCCAGAGCATCAGGATTATTAATAGATTTATAATAAACTTCTACCCCCTTACTAAGCCCTGTAACAAAGACCATGCCCAGCGGAAGAAAAATAAAAAACCCAAGAAATAGTAATGCCATCCCGATCAAAATCCACCGCACCAAAACTGGCTCACTTCGTTTAGGCATATTAATTTAACCCAATTCTTTTTGACGATACCCATTGCAAATAATTAATAACCCCCAGCAATGTAAACGAAACGACAAGCATCACAACCGCAATAGCTGTCGCGCCGGCGTAATCGTATTGCTCTAATTTGGTCATGATCAAAAGCGGCGCGATTTCGGTTTTGCCGGGCATATTCCCGGCGATAAAAATAACAGACCCGTATTCGCCGATACCGCGGGCAAAAGCCAAAGCAAATCCGGTAATCAGCGGCGGAACAAGGGTTGGAAAAATCACTTTTGTAAAAACCTGCCAGCGATTGGCGCCCAAACTCATCGCCGCGTCTTCCAATTCGCCGTCAAGTTCTTGTAAAACCGGCTCAATAGTCCTGACGACAAACGGCAAACCGATAAAAACAAGCGCCAA
>JAYRHV010000350.1:0-6633 GCA_041907165.1 Candidatus Omnitrophota bacterium
AAGGCCAATGGGATTAGCGTTGAATCGTTAAAAGATTATCAGGATATGATGTTGGGGTTTGTTAAAAATCAAACCTCCGAGCAGACCGCCGTTTGGATGAGCCGTCAGGTTTATATTGCGCTGGGATTGCTTTTAGGGGAGTGCGCGCATCGCAAAATCGACGCCTGCCCGATGGAAGGCTTTGATCCTCAAAAGTTCGACGAGATTTTAAAACTCAAAAGTCAAGGCCTACATGCGACCGTGCTTTGTGCCATCGGGTATCGTGCTTCTGATGATGCATACGCGTCCCATGCAAAAGTCCGCTTTACCCAAAGCGAAGTGGTGATTCTAAAATAGTCTTTTTGCAAAAGCAGGCACTTTTCGTTGAAAAGTGCCTGCTTTGTGATACAGTAGTGCCTATTATTATTCCTTTGAGTTTGCGATAATGGATGAAAAAGATAAAATAACGCAAGTCATTTTTTCTGCTATCGATGAAATCAATGAGACCTTATCGCCGCAGAAGCGCATTGTCAAATTGCCTCAAACACCGCTGGTCGGTTCCCAAAGCAGTATAGATTCGCTAGCCTTAGTGCTTTTAGTTGTTGCCATCGAGCGCAAATACAGCAATACATTCGGCAAAAGTATTTCGCTTAGCGATCAGCTGATGATGTCCGTCGAGCACAACCCGTTTAAGACTATTGCAACTTTGCAAGATTACATTTTGAAACTCGCAACTTCAAATTCCAATGTCTAATCAATCTCTGCGCATCCTGCTGATATCTGATTTTAACATCGATGTCATGCGGGGGTATCTCCAAAATACTTCATTATTCCCTTCGACAGAGGCTTTGACTGTGCCTTTTGGGCAAGTCATGCCAATGCTGATTAACCGCGACCATCCTTTGTGGGTCGAGCCTCTGGATTGTGCCGTAGTTTGGACACAACCTCAAAGGGTCATCCCAGCTTTTGCCGATATTCTGAACTTTAAAAATGTGGCGCTTTCAACGGTCATTGAACAGGTTCATGAATTTGCGGATTTGATCGCCCAAGTCGCAGATAAAGCGGGGATCTTTTTTGTGCCTGTTTGGGATATCCCTTCCTATATCCGCGGTTACGGTGTTTTAGACATGAGAGACCCTTTCGGGGTCCGGTATGTCCTTTCAAAAATGAACATGGAGATGGCGCAAAGATTAAGCCAAATCAAAAATATTTATCTTTTGGACTCGCGCTTGTGGCTTGCCGGCCAAGGGGAGGATGCTTTTAGTCCGGCTTTGTGGTATTTAAGCAAGATCCCTTTTCATCAGGAAGTTTTCAAAAAAGCTGCCCTAGACATATTGACAATTTTAAAAAATATTTACGGCGGGGCAAAAAAAATCATTGTCATCGATTTAGACGATACGCTCTGGGGCGGGATTGTCGGCGAGATTGGCTGGCAGAATATCCGTCTGGGGGGGCATGACGCTCTGGGAGAGGCTTTCCGTGATTTTCAAGCGAGTTTAAAATCATTGCAACAGCGTGGCATTTTATTGGCTGTGATCAGTAAAAATGACCAAGCCGTGGTCCATGAGACGTTTATGCGCCATCCGGAGATGGTATTAAAAATACAAGATTTTGCCGCTATGCGCGTTAACTGGAAAGACAAGGCCGAGAATTTGATTGAAATTATCCAAGAGCTTAATCTTTCTTTGTCGGCTGCTGTTTTTATCGACGACAGCCCCGCGGAGCGCCTGCGGATTAAAGAAGCTTTCCCTGAAGTTTTTGTCCCCGCATGGCCGCAAGATAAGTTTCTTTATAAGAAGACATTAATGGAACTCTCCTGTTTTGATACGCTGACGATAACACAGGAAGATGCGCAGCGCGCTAAACTTTATGCTCAGGAAAAAGAGCGGGTTTCTCTTAAGCAAAGTTTAGGTTCGCTTAACGATTGGGTCAAGGCGTTGGACATTGCGCTTGTGGTTGAGCGGTTAAATGAAGAGGACCTTTCCCGGGCTGTGCAGTTACTGAATAAAACTAATCAGATGAATTTATCGACACGTCGGATGTTAGAAAAAGATTTTTGGGCTTGGGTCTGCCAAGAGGGGCATTTTGTCTGGACTCTGCGCGTAAAGGATAAGTTTGGAGATTATGGGTTGACCGCAATTGTTAGCTTGGCTGTCAACAACAGCGTCGGGCAAATTTGTGATTTTGTTTTAAGCTGCCGGGTGATCGGGCGAAAGGTCGAAGAGGCGATGCTGGCGATTGTCATCGAGCAGGCCAGAGAACTGGGCATCCAACAGCTTCGCGCAGAATATATTCCAACGGACCGCAATAAACCGTGTTGGGAATTTTTAAATTCTTCTGCGCTGTCAAGAGAGGGGAATTTATTTTTTTGGGATGGTCCAAAGCCCTATCCGTACCCTCAAGAGCTTAACATTGGCGTTAAGGCGAAAGCGACGGTATGATTTTAGAAAATATTTTGACATGGGCTGTTGGCGGCCAGACGCCTTTTTTCCCGCACAAGGCTTTTAAAGAAGCTGTTTTTTCTGCACTGCGCCGGCAAGGGTGGATTGCTGTTCCGGCTAGCAGTCTGGAAAAAAGCAAAGGGGTCATCTATGCTTATACGGATCCTCTGCGGGCGCCAGTTGTTGAGCTTGTCAATAGGGTCAAAGAAGAAGTTGCGTTTCTTCTAACGGCCAGCGAAGCGTACCAATTATTTATGGCGGTCAAGCAAGCTTTGAAAATTCAAGGGGACATCGCCGAAGTCGGTGTATATAACGGCGGGTCTGCAAAGCTTATTTGCGAGGCTAAGGGCCAAAGGCCGCTGCATCTTTTTGATACATTTTGCGGCCTTCCCGATGTTGGCGAAATCGATCAACCGCGTTTTCATAAGGGGGAATACAGCGCGTCTCTGGAAAAAGTTCAAGAGTATCTAAAAAAATATCCGCATGTCCACTTTTATCCCGGGACTTTTCCAGAAACTGCCCAAAAGATCCCCGCTAGCCGTTTTGCTTTTGTAAATCTTGATGTGGACACTTACGAGAGCACAAAAGCGTGTTTTAACTTTTTTTATGGGCGCGTAAACCGCGGCGGGGTTATCCTTTGCGACGACTATAATTATGCTGCGGGTGTCAAAAGGGCCGTTGATGAATTTTTTGCCGATAAGCCGGAAGCTGTTATTGAAATGTTGGGTTCCCAATGCCTTGTTGTGAAACTATAACCGTTGTTGGATGAGGGGTGCGTTTTTTTATGTTGTTTAATTCGCTTGAGTTTTTTGTTTTTTTTGCCGTGGTCTTGGGGCTTTATTGGGTTCTTAACCATCAATGGCAGAACCGCCTTTTGCTTATTGCCAGTTATATCTTTTATGGATCATGGGACTGGCGGTTTCTTCTATTGATTATGACCTCAACGGTCTTGGATTTTTTTTGCGGGATCAAAATATCCGAAAGCCAAGAGCCTAAGAGCAGAAAAACTTTTTTGCTTGTAAGCGTAATCGGCAACCTTGCGATCCTCGGATTTTTTAAATATTTTAATTTCTTTCTTAATAATTTGATCGCATTGCTTGGGGCTTTGCATATTCCAGTAGAACCTTTGAGTTTAAAGATTTTTCTTCCGGTGGGAATATCGTTTTATACTTTTAAGACGATGAGCTATACGCTTGATATTTATCGTCGAGAAATAACTCCTACCCGGCGTTTTTGGGATTATGCCCTTTTTGTCGCTTTTTTCCCCCAGATTCTTGCAGGTCCCATTGAACGGGCCAAGCATTTGCTTGGGCAAATTGCCATTGCCCGCAAAGGGAGTGTAGAGTTGTTAACTCAAGGGGCGCATCTTATTTTTTGGGGAATATTTTTGAAAATTTTTATTGCCGATAACCTTGCTAAAATCGTTGGCCCGGTCTTTAATCCTACAGCGTCTCCGACGGGCGCAGAAGTGCTCATCGCTTCCTATGCCTTTGGCTTGCAGGTTTTTTGTGATTTTGGCGGGTATTCTCATATGGCCCGCGGTTTAGCGATGATGATGGGTTTTGAAACGATAATAAATTTTCGCCAGCCGTTTTTTGTCACAAACCCGCAGGATTTTTGGAATCAATGGCATATCAGTTTGAGCCACTGGATTAGAGATTACGTTTACCTGCCGGTCTTTATGGCGCTAAAAAAGATGTCAGGCAATGCCCGCGTTTATTTAACGGTGTTGATTACGATGACGATAATGGGTTTTTGGCATGGGGCTTCGTGGAACTATATTTATTGGGGAATTTATAACGGCTGTGTCCTGATGGTTTATATGGCTTTTCGCGGGAAATTTCGTTTCCCAAGTGCTGGTTTTTTGTTGATCCGTATCATTCTGATGTTTCATGTGACGATTTTAGGATTTTTGATCTTTCGGTCGACGGATTTGGGCCACGTCGTTTTTTTGTTAAAAAGGCTTTTTTTTAATTTCCATCCTGACGAGAACGCTTTTGAGCTCTTGCAAAAGTTGGTGGCTTTTTCTCTTCCCTTGCTCTTGGTCCAATTTTTTGAGTGGAAAAGCCATGACGACTTATTTTTATATAAACGGCACTGGATTTTAAAAATATTTTTGTATGCGCTGATGACATATCTGATGGTGGGTTTTGGGGTCATGACCGCGGAACAATTTGTTTATTGCCAATTTTAAACCGGATTTTTTTATGAAACTATCCAAAATGCCTATAGCTTACAGAGTTGTGTTAAAAATCGTTGTGTTTTTTATTTTTCTGGAATTGATTCTTCGTCTGGGAGGATTTCTTTTTCTTTCGATGCAGGAATGGCGCAACTGGCAAAGCGTAAAGAGTGATAATGAATTTAGGATTCTGTGTTTGGGCGGTTCAGAAACGGCTCTGGGTGGACGCAATACCTATCCGACTCAACTGCAAGAAATTTTAAACGCGAGTCCGCTGGATATAAAAGTTACGGTGATAAACCGCGGGATTCCAAACGCAAAAACAGCGCTGATCGCAGAGCAGATTGATGATTTGATAAAAAAATATCGTCCGCAGATTGTTACGACGATGTTGGGCGCCACGGACAGCTATGACCCTTTGGAGTCGAGTTTTCTTTTAAAGCCAAAAAATATTTTGACCAAGCATTTTCGTGTTGCCCAAATGATTGAGGACCTTTGGCAGCAGACTCTTATGCAGCGAAAACTTAAGAAAGACCAAGTTTTGAAAAAAGACGCGGCGCTCAATCAGGATAAGGTGGGCAAACAATTAGAAGAAGTTTTAAAAATAAATCCCAATACCCGCACGTACACACAAGTCGGCGAATATTATCGCGCGGCTAACCAACCAGAGAAAGCTTTAGGATATTTTCAAAAGGCTGTTAGCTTAGATCCGCAGAATTACATGGCTTGGTATTATATTGCCAAGCATTATCAGCAGCTTGTCGACTATTCGCAGACAATTGATGCGTATACGAAAGCTTTGCGCGCCTGCCCGCCCAGCAAGGATTCATTTAAAAAGTCCCTCTATAGCCATCTGGCGGATTGTTATCAGGCGATAGGGCAATACGATCAGGCAGAAAGCATTTATTTAGAGGCTATTTCTGTATATCCTGCCAGCGTAAGTCCTAATTTTTATGGGGGGTTGGCATGGTGCTATTTGCAGCAAGAAAAATATGATCTGGCCAGCGCCAACTATAAAAAAGCCATTGAAATAAAACCGGATGATGTGGAATCTTGGCTGAGGTTTGCCTATTGTGCCCGCGCTTTGGGCAACAATGCCAATGCCGAAAAAATATTGTCCATTGGCATCAAGGGTAACCCGTACGCAAAAAATCTTTACACGCAGCTGGGGACTTATTTTATCGAAGATAAAAAATATACTTTGGCCCAAGAGGTCCTTCTGCGGGCCTTAAAAATTCCAGACCCCAAGAACGCAGAGGAAGACTATTACGTTGGAACAGATGCGGATATCAAAACCAGCTTAATCACCGTTTATACGGCCGAAAATCAGCCGCAAAAAGTTGTGAAGTTAAAAGAAGAATTAAATGCTTATGAAAATATGTATAATCAACAGACAAAAAAGTATTATCGAAAAATTTTGGATGCTCTCAGCCAGAAAGGAATTCTTTTGGTCGCTGTGCAATATCCTAATCGCAGTATCAATTCATTAAAGCAGATGTTAGGCTCATCGGAAAATATTGTTTATGTTGATAATCAGACGCCTTTTAAAGAAGCTTTGAAAAAGGCGACGTATTACGACTATTTTCTCGACAGGATGTTTGGCGACTTTGGCCATTTTACGCCCAAGGGCAGCCGGTTGATCGCCGAGAATATTGCTGATGTCGTTTTGCGCAAAGCTTTAAAAGCGCATATTCACTTTGAAAACTCAATCTTGAAATGACCGGCGTCGCATTTTATTGCTGACGAGAACAAGTGTAAAAATGCACAGCAAAAATTTTCTTGACAAAAAAACTTGTCTGCGTATACTTCGTGTATTGGTTCTGTTGTAGAAGTTAAATAAAATTTGGATTGGCGAGGAAGCTAATCCTTTATCATTGGACGTTGTAGCCCAAAATCCCTTTTGAGGGGTTTTGGGCTTTCTTTTTTGTTCTGGCCAATTATTTAAATTTCAAATAAAAGTTTTTTAAGCGAGGGAAAAAAATGAACTGGTTACAAAAAGAAAAATGGGGCGTATTTTTTAAATCCGTGATCTGG
>JAYRHV010000351.1:0-3553 GCA_041907165.1 Candidatus Omnitrophota bacterium
AACATTTTGGAAAGATAGGACGAACTTGTGACTTCTCATGTCAACTAGGTCAGATAACTAAATGGACCCGAGAGGATTCGAACCTCTGACCTTCTCCATGTCAAGGAGACACTCTAACCAACTGAGCTACGGGTCCAGATTGAGTTTAAAGGGAAAAGTTTTAAGTGTGACGCTCCATGGCCTCACGGCCAGGGCATCTGATTTCCCGGAGCTCCGACGCCCCTTCGAGGGTCGGCACTCCGACTCAGAAAGCCATTCATCCACGTTCTCAAAAACGTGGCTTTCTGGCGTCAGAGTAAAAACTCGCGTGAGCCTTGTTTTCTATTTCTTAAACTTTAAACTATTAACTTTTAACTATTCCCTTTTGAATTCCCAAAAATGGGCAAGGAGGGAGTCGAACCCTCACAGCCTTTCGACCACAGGATTTTAAGTCCTGCGTGTATACCATTCCACCACTTGCCCATAAGTACTGATTTTGAAAAAATCAGTACGCATGTTGTGCCGCATACTTTTTGCGGCCCCAGCTTTGTGGAACGACTAACGCTGCAGCATCCACTTTTTCCGCGCTGCACAAGTGGAGGCGAGGATCGGAATCGAACCGATGAATAGCGGTTTTGCAGACCGCGGCCTTACCACTTGGCTACCTCGCCAAAATCTTGAAAAGATTTTGGCCCCTAAACAATAATCGCTTTTCCTAGTCGCCTTGGCGGCTACCTCGCCAAAATCTTGAAAAGATTTTGGCCCCTTACAAAATAAACCTTTTTCCTAGCCCCGCGGGGCACCCTCGCTGAAAAACTTACTTTTCAAATAACGGTCTTTAAAACTTTCACAATATTTTCCGGTTCCTCGAGATGCCCGTCGCCTTCAATACCGCAGGCGAGCATCCCTTTGACCGGATGAATAAAAACAAACCCATGATCTTTTAATTTCTGACAATTTTCTTGAACAATGCGATTATGATACATCGCCTCATTCATCGCCGGCGCGATCAAAACCGGGGCGCCCTTGACTAAAACCGCGCAAGTCAAAATATCGTCTGCCAAGCCATTAGCTAATTTTGCAATAATATTTGCCGTCGCTGGCGCAATCAAAATTGCGTCAGATTTTTGAGCCAGAGTAATATGGCTCATGTGCCCATCTTTGACCCAATCTTCAAAACGACCGGTCAAAACTTTTTCTCCCGAAAGCGCTTCAAGTGTCAGCGGTGTTATAAAAAATTCCGCCTCTTTGGTCATTACGACCGAAACGCTATACCCGGATTCCATCAGCCGACGAACCAAATCTGCCGATTTATACGCGGCAATGCTTCCGGTTACGCCTAATAAAATATGTTTTTTTTGACCCGACATAGAATCTTTTTTAAGCCTTGGATTCAACTTCTTCGTCAGATAAAGTTTCGTCTTTTTTGGCTTTTTTACCTTTGGCTGGAGCAAATTCAGCGGCCACAGACTTAAGAACAACTTTTCCGGCACGGATCTCATCTAATGCAACTGTCGGAGTTTTAGCATCCGCAGACACCCCGTCAATAAGCTTAGGGCTGCCGTCGGCCAATTCCAGTGAACGCTTGGCAGCCAAACGCACTAACTTATAAATACTATAATCAGATTTTGGCAAAAGTTCTTCAATCGGTTGATACGCCATACGTGTTGCCTCCTATTATTTCTATATAAACTGTTAATTGCTATTCGTTTAAATATTTTCAATCTTCTTTTAAGTCCAAATAATAAATTGTTATTTATATCATAGCCTCCCAAGAATGTCAAAATTGTTTTCTTCTAAAGGGCTTACAAAATTTCCTTGCGTAAAATGCCCGCAAGCTGCCGATACGCACGGCTTAACGTATCGTTGATGACCACATAATCATAATGCCGCGCTTGCTTTAACTCTTCTTTGGCGATCTTAAGACGCAAATTCAAACTTTTTAAATCTTCGGTTGCACGTTTTTGCAAACGGCTCTTAAGCTCTTTTAACGTTGGTGTTTTTATAAAAATTTTTAACGCATCCTTGCGCTTGCCGCTTACGACTGCTGCCCCCTTGACATCGATACACAGCAAAACATTTTTGCCCTTTTCCAAAGCAGCTTCGACTTTGTCTTTGGGTGTTCCGTAATAATTGTCAAAGACCTGCATGCACTCTAAAAAATCTCCGTTTTTCTTTTTGGCCAAAAATTCTTCTTTGCTCAAAAATAAATAATCACGGCCATTTTTTTCACCGCTTCTTGGAGACCGCGTTGTCGCTGAAAGAGATTTGACCAGTTTTCTTTTAAAAACAGGGCTTTCTAGCAATTTTTGATGAAGCGTCGTTTTCCCTGAGCCCGACGGGCCAGAAAGAATAATAATCCTGCCGCGATTCATAAAAGGAATTTCCCCGAAAAAAACGAAGAACAACGAACAAAAGGTTTATTCGACATTTTGCGCCTGCTCGCGCAATTTCTCAATTTTTGACTTAAGCGCAATAACAGAATTTGAAACTTCACGATCTTGGACTTTAGAACCAATCGTATTGGTTTCACGCTGCATTTCCTGCGCGACAAAATCCAACTTTTTGCCTACGCCGCCGCTTTTCTGCAGATGCATTTTAAATTCATCCACATAATGGGCCAAACGCGTCAGCTCCTCGGCAATATCATTGCCTTTTTGAATAGACAAAAATTCATCTTCTGGCAAAATCTTTTTCTTTTCTTTTAATATTGCTTTCGTGCGCGCGTCAATTTTTTTAATTTCCAAACCCATATTCCGTAAAATATCGTTCATATCTTTCGCCAATGCTTTTCCCTCACGAATGCGCATGGCCATCAGGCTTTTTAGCGCTACGTCTAAAGCTTTTTTAACAACCGGCCAAATCTCTTGCGGCTCAAGAACAACTTCTCGCGCCTCTACCACGCCGGGCAAACGGATAAGATCCGCGATATCAAGTTCACCAGTCAAATTAAAATCATTTTTCAAGATTTTGCTATAGCGCAAATATTCACGAACCGCGTCTTTGTTAAAACGAATGTTTTGCAGAGGCCTGTCCGTAATCTTGATCGAAACCATGATGCGTCCGCGCTCAATTTCACGGTTGGCTGCATCCCGAATCCCACTCTCAAAAGACGACATCCCCGGCGGCAGATAATAGACAATATCAAAATACCGATGGTTCTGGCTTTTGATCTCAACGCCGCCCTTGATCTTTCCAAAAGAAATATCCGCCGATCCAAACCCTGTCATTCCTTTAATCATGATCTTATTTCCAAACTTTCTTTTTGTATAGTTTGATTGTTTCGCTTTTCGTCGGAAAAATATCTGCCCCAATCTCTTGCGGCGAAAACCACAACTGGATTTCCCGGACAGCCTCTTTTTTGTCCGACGAGACATGCACCAAATTTTCAAAAACACCTTTTGTCGTAATGCGTCCTATAGACCCACGAATCGATTTGGGATTCGCTTCTTCAGGGTTCGTGGCGCCCACTAATTGACGAGCACGCTTAATTGCATTTTGTCCCGCATAAACAAAAGCAGCGACTTTTTGTCCGCCATGAAAATTTCCCTGCAAATATTGAACGATCTGGTCG
>JAYRHV010000352.1:0-2609 GCA_041907165.1 Candidatus Omnitrophota bacterium
AATTTCGGCTTAATATTTCTCCGATCAGCAAATTGTTCGCTTTTGTGGAGGTTGCGATCATAGAAGAGGCGTGATAACGATACGCGAGGAGCTTTTCTTTTAAATTTGTGGTTTCATAGCTCAAAGAAACGCGTGAAAATAAATCAAAATCTTCACAGGCATTGAAATGGTCATTATAACCACCCAAATTACGGATAACTTCTGTTCGAAACATAACAGACGAATGAACAAATGGGTTGTCAAAAATGATCTGCCAGTGGATCGCCGCAGGAGTGCTTACGATAGAATATCCATAGGAAATACTTTTTTTGCCATTTTCGTCGATGTTATCGATATTTGTTCCCAGAAGAACGATTTGCGGATGACTGTTTAGAAAAGCCACCTGTTTTTCAAGCCTTGACGGATAGGATATGTCATCTTGATCCTGACGGGCGATATATTCGCCTTTGGCCAAAGCAAGGCCGCGATTGAGAGTTTTGACCAGTCCACAATTTGTGGCATTTTCAATAAGTTTGATGCGCGGATCGGTAAACGAGCGGATAATTTCACGCGATGTATCTGTGGATGAATCATCGATAATTAAACATTCAAAATCAGTAAAGGTCTGGTTAAGGATAGACTCTATCGATTCGCGCAAAAAACGGGCCCCATTATAAACGGGCATTAAAACAGTAACTCTTGGTGTGTATTGTGTCATGCTTTATGGTATTTCTTAAAATGTTCCCAAGTCAGCTTAAGCCCTTTTTCTAGCGAAACCTTAGGCGTCCAACCGGTCTGTTTGCGAAGTTTAGAGCTCTCGAGAATATTGACAGCCACATCGAACTTTCTTGCGGGCAGAATTTTAATCTGTGAAAAGATATCTTTTGATTTGGTAATGCAGGCAAGCATCTCGATAATCGCTTGATTGCTTTGGCCAATACCAGTGCCGATATTATAACATTCTCCCGACGGACAGTTTAAAGCTGCGACAATAGCGCTGGCCAAATCTTTTACATAAATAAAATCTCTGATTGTGCCATGCCCCCCAAAAATGTTAATTTCCCGTTTTTCTAATATTGAAGCGATCGCTGTAGCCACAAATCCTTGCCCAACAAAAGGCTTTTGGCCCTCGCCGAAAGCATTGCCCGGCCTGACACAGACAATGGGTAAACCTTTGATTTTATGGTACATCATCGCATATTTTTCAACAGCGAGTTTGGTTATGCCGTAAGGGGAAATCGGATTAGTCGGATGCTCTTCTCTGATAGGTAATTTATCGGCATTACCGTAAACGGTTCCCCCGGATGAGACAATAATAATTTTTTTAATAGGAAATTGACTGGCGACTTCAAAAAGATTGACCGATGCGGGCAAGTTGCCCAGAATGTCCATGACGGGATTTTCAAAGCTTGTTTTAGGAACCGACGTGTACGCAAGATCGATGATCTGGTCGACATCTTTAAAAATCCCAGACAATAGTTTGGGATTGCCATAATCGCCGGCGATATAGCGAACTTTTGGCGCGAGTTTTCTTGTCGGGTGCGGGTTTCTGCCGATTACCGTTATCCCTTTTTTTTGTCTGGCAAGAAGCTCAACAACATGATGGCCAATGAACCCGCATCCGCCAATAACGCAACAATGATTCTTGGACGGCATTGTCATTACTCCTGTTTGGTCGCGATAATATAGTAGCCTTCACACAAGGTCGCCGTCGATACAGCGGTCTTGTTTTTTAAGGAAAAAAATAAGAATGCCGGATAGAGTAACAGCGCGGTAAAGAAATTAGAAGTTAACATCGTTCTTCCCACCTCGGCTCGCATCCAGCTAAAGTAATCTCCTTGGGGGACAATCGTATCAATTTTGAGTTTATTCTCAGGGAGGATTTTTTCATACCAACGATTGCTAAAACCCGAATAAAAAAAGTACGGGTCCATATGCCGCAAGCAGTTTGATGGCGCTGTTAATATCAGCTTTCCGCCTGATTTTAACAAACGAGAAAATTCTTTGATTGTTTCAATTGGATATGCGATATGTTCAAATACTTCGGTGCACAAAATGACATCAAAAGTATCATTGTCCGCATCAATATCCCATATGTTTCCTACATAGTCTATTTTGCCATATTGATACTTTTCTTTGAAACCAGTCATTGATGGGACAAGATCAACTTCAAACTTTCCTAAGTCCTGTGCTTTATAGATAAGATGGTCGCAATATTTTCTGTAGATTTGACTCCCGCATCCTGCATCTAACAAAATTTGACCAGCAGGTATTTCTTTTAGTGAATTAATGACAAATTCATCGCGGGCTTTTTGATTATCAAGAGTTTGAAATATTCTTTGGATGGGAGGAATTTTTTTTAACAAGTTGTTTAGGATTATTGACATATGCCAAAGTCTTTCTGTCATGTTTGCCCAGCTATATTTGTTGCCAGCTGGAGGGGATTATTTTTTCAGGATTATTATTTAGCCAAGCGCCCCACCAGCTGAAACTACTATTGCAAATGACATTATGTTTACACTTACTCATAAGCAAAAGATCAAAGGCATCAGGATTCATATTGCCCGGCGCACGAATTATCTCCGACGTCTTTAACAATTCCCTGTAATTTTGATATATATTCTCTACAT
>JAYRHV010000353.1:0-8244 GCA_041907165.1 Candidatus Omnitrophota bacterium
CTCTCCAGACTTTTCTGCACTTGAGCCAAAAGAATTTTTGGATTAAATAAAATCAATGTCCCAACCCCAAGCATCGTCTTTAAGAAATTTCTTCGATCTAAAGAAGAGGAGCTAACCTGACTAAAATTAACCGCGACATTCACAACCTGCGAAGATCCGGAGGCTACTCTTGCAAAGTCTTTGGCTAGGGATTTCCGCGCTGACAAAGGCATATCAGCTGGAGAGTCGACAATTTTTTCTCTCGCTTCCAAATGGTCCGTGCTGTAGCCTCCCGAAAAATATTTTCTTGGGATCGTCTCTTGTGCAGTTTCGTCAAAATCTTCTTTGATATAACTGTAAACACCTTGCTTAAAACCTTTCACATATTGCTCATAAATCTGCTGATTAATTTTAGGATCATTAAGATCTATTCCTTTAGTCTTTTGCTGATCAGCATAAACTTGATAAAGAAACGATTGCTTTAAAGTTTTCTTATACCAGATTGCAAGGACAAGCGCGTTTTGGATTTGCCGCAAGCGGGCAAAATTTCTCCCTTCATTCACTTCTTTTTCAATAGCTGGCAAAATGATTTCCCGCACCAGATCGGCAGAAACGTCATTGATGTTTTTGGTTTTTTCATCAGTTACAAAAGTGGTTTCATTTTTTGAATTCTTAAGCGCGACATAGTCTTTTTCAAGCATAACCTTAAGACGGCTCTCGACCACAAAGGCTTGATCTTTTGTTTGATAAACGATCGGGTCATTGGGAACGATCCAAACTTTGTTGAAAGTATTTAATGGAATTTCTTTTGTCCCGAAACGATCAAATGCTTCTTTCTTAACCTTGTCCCAGAATTTTTTTCCAAGATCCGTTTCCGGATAAGTCAATGAAGCTGTCAGTTGTTTGAGCATATAATCCTGCCCGAGAAGATCACGTCCCATCTCAGTCTGGCCAAGCTCATCGGGGATAACTCTTTCTTTTTCGTATGGCGATAAGTTAACCCATAAATTACCTTCGGGAATAGTCAGGCAGACAAGAAAATATTTAATAAGCCGTTGCGACTCATCGGCAAGTTCTTTACCCTTTAACCTGCTGTCACCTGTGTCAACAAAAAAATTAAAATCGAACGGTTTTTGAGGCTGTACTCCAATGCCTTTGAGCATGAGAGGAAAATATGTTTCGCTTGGATTAAGCATCTTTCCAAGCTGCGGAAGACTAAAAGAAGACGGAATAACTTGCGCGCAAGCTATCGAAGGCGTCCAGATCTGCCCTGTGGCAAAACAAAACAGAATAAAGCCGTGAAGAGCTTTGCGTTTTAAATTTATTTTATTAAGAATACGCATATAAATTTACAGTTTTACAACAGCCCATAAACAATGTTTTGGACTCATGAACATGAGAATTGTAGCAATTGAGAAAGTTAAAACGAGAACTTTTGATACGCTAGAGTACAATTAAAGAATACCATGCAGGGAGCTTAGCAGCAAAAATATTTTGCTGTACCATTTATTCTAACGGAATGATTTCTTTTTTGCAGTCTTCGGGACAGTTGCAGTGGTTTTCAAAGTTGGTACAGACCCCATCCCCGCAGGGGATACAGATCGGCAGATGATAGGCCGTATTTTTACCTTCCATATTACATTTTCCGTCCAGATAATCAAAGCCGCAACGTTTGACTAAACCCTTACAACACTCAACGTCTTGACCGCTATAAGCCAACGCCCCACACTCAGGGATCTGGTCATCATTATTGCGGGGTTGACAAGTCGTTATTTTAGAGCAATCCGTCTGTGTCCGGCAAAATTCTTTGGGACAATTCTCGGCGCTGATTTCCTTACAATCTTTTGGAAGACAAACCTTTGGACAATCTTTTATCTGAACTTTATCGGCACACACTAGCTGGCAGGCAGCCGCCGGACACACTGCCTTCTCTGAATAAGCTTGGCTACAATATTGAGCAAAGGATTGTTGAGCGCCGACCCGACTGACAATAATCATCCCGCAAATAAATACGGCGAGAAAACATTTTAAAAACCTCATAAGAACACTCCTTCATTAAATTTTCTCAACCGTTTGCAAAGGTACCCAGCCGATTTTTCCGTCTGGTCTCTGAATTTTAAGCCAATCGCCTTCTTTGCTTTGCCAGCGGACCTTTTGGCCTTCGGGAAGCTCAAAATAAACCGTGGCTTTGTCATTGGGTTCAAAACGTGCCGAGGTTGCCTTAATCACAATGCTGGCATCTTTTTCCAAATTCAACTTTAATGACAAACCCGTCGCAAAAACGATAACGCCCAGCGCTAAAATCATAATCGCCGAGCCTCTTAAGGGCCAATTAAAATACAAGCCTCCCAAATGCGCCACAGCTAAAAATACACCCAAAAGCACCAAAATCAAGATCATTTCATTTACCGTATAAAAGCGGACATGGCTGCTAAAAATCTTTTCTATAAAATTCAAGCTCGGCTCAACCCTTGCAGGGACAGACGATAAAGCAAACTTTAAATTCGCGGCCAAGTCCCCGTCGCGTGGGCTAAATTTTAGCGCCCTTTCATAATTAAGAATCGCCTTGCCCAACTCTTTATTCTTAAAATAACTGTTGGCTAAATTATAATAAACCGGTCCGCTTTGTATGTCGCTATTAAGTAATTTTTCATAGCCAGCAATGGCTTTGGAATATTTGCCTTGGCGATAATCACTATTTGCCTGAACAAAATCAGAATTTGGCGTTTGCGCCAAAGCAGCTGCCGGCAGAGCTAGCAATACCAATAAAATCAAGATAATATTCTTTTTCATTAATAATTCCGTTCAAAAAAGTCGATGATCTGTTGTGTCCGCGCAAATGTTGATTTCATCTTCTCTTGCGGCACTTGGGCCGAAGCAAATCGGACTAAATCGCATTCTCCAAAAATCTCACGCAAAGAATCTATGACCTTGTCTTTATGGTCTTTGGATTTCAGATGCTCAGATATCGTATCGACCGTAATTGTCCCTGAGGGCAAATGAAATTTATTGCCAAAATAATCCTGCAAAGTTTTAAAAATACTGTCATAGAAGTTGCGGGCATCTTTTTCATGCAAAAAACGCCCCGCTTCGCTTAGTCCAAGCCGGGCTTGGCGCGGCGCATGCATCCGACGGGCTAGACGGATGTCCGTACTGAGTCTTTTTTGATATTCAAAATTGATAAACAACCCCAGCCAAACAAAAAACAAAAAAGTGACCCCCACCACAAAACCGAAATCCCGGTATAAAACATATTGTTTGTTTTGCAAAGTGCCCATATTTTCTTTTATAAAACGGATATCCTGCCCCAGCTGCTCGGAGTCTGCTATAGGCGAAACAAGAGCAGGCGCGCTTGTACCGACGATTTTGGACTCTTCGGCTTTGGACAGAGGACTGACTGTCAAAGCAAATGGCCCTTGAGTTACCGTCCGGTATTGTTTGTCAACCACATCAAAATAGCTAAAGTTGACAGCAGGCAATTCTGTGACTTTATCATGAGTGGGAATCACAACCTGTTCAAAAATCTTTTCGCCAGTTTTATCGGTTATTTTAGGATCATATACTTTAAAATTTTTAGAATCCTTAACCGCCGGAAAATTAACGGCCTTTAAATTACCGTCCCCGGCAATACGCATGCGCACCGTCAAGGGATCCCCAACCTTAAGCGTCGTGGGGCTGACGGTCATCTCAAAATTGTATTTCCCCACTCCGCCAGAGAAGTCCGCAGGTTTGCCATCCTCTGGCAGGGGCAATACTTTAATGCCGATATTCGCACTTTCAAGCATGACCGTTTTGGTTTCATAGCGTCCCAAAAAATTATCAAAAATATCATCGTTGAAAAAATCGCCAAATTGACTGGGCATGTCTTGTTTGCGGGAATTCTTGATCAAAATATTGGCACCCAGCTTCGCAGGACCTAAGGTCAGCTCACCTGTACGCGTCGGATAAATAAACGTACGAAATTCCATAACTGTATAGGCAATGCCTCCTAAAGTCTGTTGCCCGCGCCGCGGTTCACCAAAATCTTCGACCATAAATCCATCATGCTCAAAAGTGGGGTATTGAACATTTTTAACTGCCAAATCATTAATAAATAATTTGATGACCAACGGGATTGGTTCATTAAGATAGGCTTCTTTTTTGGGTGTGCCTAAAATAATAAAAATTTTGTCTTGCAAAGCCGCCGGTGAATTTTTATCCGCAGCGGCCGCTTGGGTAGAATTTGCATTTGACGAATTACCCACAGAGATGGGAATTGGCTGTGTTGTATAATCCTTGCCGTTAAGCACTAGCGTAATAGCAGGAATCGTAAACTGACCGGTTTTAAGCGGGATCACACTAAACATTAGCCCCGTGGAACGGGACATTTTGCCGTTGATAATTGAAATTCTCGTCGAAGGCCCCAGATAACGGGTTTCTAGGCCGTCTATCTTAGGCAACTGCAGAGGCGGCACTCCATCTGACGCACCGTTAACTGTAATGGTCAACTGCAGTGCGCTGCCTAGTTCAACACTTGTCGAATCGACAGTCGCATCGACCGTAATATCTTCGGCGAACAGCGCCGAAGATATCGCCAGAAATGTTAGTACAACACACGCGGCGGCAAAAAATTTATTGAAAAACGCAATGTGTAAATTTCGTGTCATTGCGAGCGATGCCGAAGGCGAGCGATGCAATCCTTTGAAAGATTGCTTCGTCGCCTTGAATAATTGATTAGCTCTTCGCAATGACACTAAAATATCAATCATCTTACCAATCTTTCAAAACAGAAGGTTCATCGGTCTTGTGCTTGTCAAAATTCAATACCCCTGTCGCCTCAGGACTTTGTTCGAATTGCTTAAGTAATGCTTTGGCTTCTTCTTGGGTCATCTCCCCGGGCTTGGCCGGGACTTGACTTTGTTCGTTTTGCTGCTGGGGTTTATCTTTTTGATCCGTGTTCTGCGAAAACCCTTGCTGTGGTTTTTGTTCTTCTTTTTTTTCCTGTCCGTCTTTGTTCTCGGGTTGAGAAGAATTGTTAGCGGACTGTTCTTTCTGCGATTGAGTCTCTGATGGTTTCTTGTCTTGACTTTGATTTTGATCGTGTTGCGAATCTTGTTTTTCTTGCTTTTGATCTTTATTTTCGTTTTGCTGTTTTTCTTGCTGTTGTTTCTTTTTCTTTAAACGTTCCAGTTCTTTTTGGACAATATCACGATTATACTGGGCGTCTTTATCCTTGTCATCAACATTCACAACCGTCGTAAATTGGCGCAAAGATTCTTCAAGTGCAGCAATAGCCTGATCAACCTGTTTTTCTCCTAAATTAACGCCACGAGCATACAAAGCGTCACCTAAATTAAAATGCGCATTTTTTTTCAAAAGAACATCGTCGCTTAAAAGGCCTTTTTGCAAATAGGGAATTGCTTGGTCGTACCTTTTGTTTTTATAAAGCGCTGTGCCCAAGTTAAAATTGATTGCTGGCGACTCGGGGTCTGCTTTTAAAGCGTTCTGATAACTCTCGAGGGCAGATTCAAATTTGCCTCTCGTATAAAGCGCATTACCTTGTTTGACAGCACCTTCCTTCGACGCCGCCCACGTCGTCGAAGCCAAAGATAAAAACAAAATTAAAAATAAAAATTTTTTTATCATAACTCATCCGTTTTTCTTCGCGCTGGCCAAGCGATTTCTAAAATCAAAAACAACAGCGCCGCCGTCAGAGGGAATTGGAAACGCTCAAAATAGTGCCGCTCTGATTTGGTTTGAAAATCTTTCTTTTCAAACTTCGAAATCTCCTGATCATAAATCAAGTTAAGCCCAAACTGCGTGCCGCTGGCGCGGACATATACTCCGCCGGTAGCCAGCGCAATTTTTTGCAAAAGCGCTTCGTTAAGACGTGATTTGACAAAATTGCCTTGGGCATCTTTTAAAAAATCCGTCTGGCCTTTCTCGTTTGTAAACTGGATCAGCTCCCCTTCTTGCGTCCCAACCCCGACAGTAAAAATCTTGACCCCTTTTTCCTTAAGCTTATCTATTGTCGGCATGGGGTCTTCTTCTAAATTTTCTCCATCGGTCATAACAATAACCGCCTTAAACTTACTGGCCGACGTTTCATATTCCCGCAGCGCTTCTTTGAGGGCCGCGCTGATGTTTGTCCCGCCGCGCGAGACGCTGTCAGGACTTAAATCTTCTAAGTTTAAAAGAAACCCGCCGTAATCGACAGTCAAAGGGCACGTTAAAAAAGCGTCCCCCGCAAAAGCGATAATGCCAATGCGATCTGATTTAAGTTTTTTGATCAAATCTTTAATCGCCAGCTTTGTGCGTTCCAGACGGCTGGGCTTAACATCACGGGTGAGCATACTGCGCGATACATCGACGACAAGCAAAATATCACTGCCGCGGCGCTTGATTTCACGGACCTCATAACCCCACTGTGGCCGGGCCAAAGCAAAAATGCTAAAAGTAAAAACAAAAACCAAAAAAACCGCCCGCAAATATTCACGTTTGGGATCATGACTTTTGGCAATATAAGCAAAAAGCTCTTGGGAAGAAAACAAAGTCATCCGCTGTTTTCTCTGACGAAATGCCCACCACAAAAAAGCGATAAGCGGGATTAACGCCCATAACCACAAAAAATTTTCTGCTGCTGCAAATTTCATAAATTACGGTAATCTCAAAAGCAAAGTATTTTCTAAAACAAGCGCCGCAAACAAAAATAACAATCCGGCTGTTAAGAAGTAGCCAAACAATTCTTTATATTCACGATATCCTGTTTCTTCGATTTTTGTCTTTTCCAGCCGGTCGATTTCCTTATAAATCTGGCGCAAAGAATCGGTGTCTGTCGCGCGAAAATACCGGCCGCCGGTTGTGTCTGCGATCGCTCTTAACGTTTCCTCGTCGATCTCAACCTGCATATTCTGATAGACTTGACGGCCCCAGATATCTTGCACTGGAATTGGCGCCATGCCATTGGTCCCAGCGCCGATAGTATAAATCTTAACACCTAAAGCTTTGGCCGCCTTGGCCGCCGAGAGAGGATCCACTTTGCCGCGATTATTAACCCCGTCAGTCAAAAGAATAATAATCTTACTTTTAGCCGCACTTTTTTGTAAACGAGACAAAGACACGCTGATGGCCGAGCCAATGGCGGTGCCGTCTTCCATCATATTAAGAGTTACTCGGTCAAGGTTTGTCTTAAGCCACGTATAATCGGTTGTCAAAGGACTAACAGTGTAAGCAAGACCGCCAAAAGCAACTAAACCAATACGATCACTTTTACGCTGATCAATAAATTCTTTAACAACATCTTTGACAATATCAAAACGATTATACCGCCGCCCATTTAGCGTAAAATCTTCTGCCGCCATGCTTCCCGAGCCGTCTAAAGCCAGAACAATGTCAACGCCCTGTGTCGCATGTTTAGCTTCTTCTAAAATCGACCGTGGGCCGGCTAAAGCTATCACAAAAAGCAATACGGCAAGCAAACGCAAATAAAACGGCAAATTTGCAAAACGGATTTTCCACGTTTTTTGCAAACAACTGACCAGATCGCCCGACGGAAAACGCCAAGCGGCCAGCTGTCTTTGGCGGGCAGTCCAAAACACAAGCCCCATCAAAAACGGGACAAGAATAAAAACTAACGGGTCTTTGAACGTCATGGAGTTGTCTCTTGCACCAAGCGTTTGGCCAGATCAAAAGCACTGGTCATTTCACTGACCGTTGAGCCATAACGCGCAAACTTAACCATATCGCTAAAGGTCAAAAATTCCTTAAGCGAGTGCTTCTGTTGATCATTTAACACAGACAAGGTTTTGATATAAACCAAAAATTCGTCCGTCGTCATTTCCGGCGCTTTCACCAAAAATCTATCTTCGAGGTAATGACGGACTATCCCGGATAATCGGATAAAATATTCTTTAGTTTCACCACGGCTGGGCAGATTTTCTTCTTCGAGCCTAGCCAACTGCTCTAAAGCAATTTCCCATGAAGACTTTGGAATAATAACGGCTTGTTTTTTTGCCCTCATTTTAGGCAGCAGCCATCTTATCAAAAAGAAAAGACCGATCAGAAAAATTGTCCCCAGAAGAAGAAACAAAAAAAAGTAGTTGGGCGGCAAATTCACCGGAGGCCGGACATCTTTAAGTTCAAGCGTGGGCATCTCAATTTTTCCTCTTGCGGCGCTTTAAAAAAAATTTTATGATCTGATCACTGTAAGAAGTGTCAGTGGCAATATCGATATGGTCCATCCCTACCGACTGAAATAAACGCTGGCGATTTTTTAACCGCTTAAGC
>JAYRHV010000354.1:0-1736 GCA_041907165.1 Candidatus Omnitrophota bacterium
CGCTTGATGCACAGGCAGCTTTAGGTGAAGCTGTTATTGTTGTCGATACGATTGGGCAGTTGAAATCTTTTTATAATTTGGCATCTGTTGTTTTTGTGGGAAAAAGTTTAACTGGTCATGGCGGACAAAATATTATTGAACCGGCATTTTTAGGCAAACCGATTATTGTGGGGCCGAATATGGAGAATTTTGCACAAATCACTGAGATTTTTCTGCAGGCTCGGGCGATTATACAAATTCAAGGAGCAGAAGAATTAGAAGGAGCCGTTGATAAGATTTTGTCCTCTGAAGAATTGCGAAATTTATTATCACAGCGGGCAGTGCTTACGGTTAAAAAAAATCAGGGCGCTGTTTTGGGTACCGAAAAAATCCTCTCCACTATCCTTTCAACAGCTCGTTTTTATAAGCCGGAATAATTATTTTTTAAGATTAATAATAATCCCAATAGCAGGTTTTTTATTTTCATGTAAAATAAAGGCCAATTAAACCCGGATTTTGCATTAGCCAAGCTCCTGCTTGGCCAAGCAAAACCGCAGGGCCCGAAGGGCCGCATGTCTCGACACCGTCGAGACGTGCTTAGGTTAACCTTGTCCCTGTGGGACAACCGAAGGCAAATTTTGCATTCACTTTTTTGTGCGCGACGATCCGTCGCGCAATGGGTTGTAATGCAAAATTTGGGTTAAATTGGGAGGTATCCTTGCGCGATTATTTTTATCGAGTGATAACAGAAAAAGAGAATGGTTTTTTAGCTCAGGCGCTTAAACCAATTTTATTTATTTTTTCTCTCGTCTACTATTGTATTGTGGCGACACGAAACTTTCTTTTTGCCAAAGAAATTTTGCCACCAACAAACCTTGGCAAAATTGTTATCAGTGTGGGCAATATCACATGGGGGGGAGTTGGCAAAACACCTTTTGTTATTATGCTTGCCGAGTATTTGCGTGCGAAGGCGGTTAAGACGGCCATTTTAACCAGAGGCTATAAGGGGAAAAAAGACATTTTGACAGAAGAAAGTGATGAGGCGCTGATGATGCGCCAGAGTCTGCCCAATACTATTGTCGGAGTGGGGGCTGACCGCATAAAAGTGAGCAGAGAAATATTGGCGACACAAACACCAGACGTTTTTATCCTCGATGATGGTTTTCAGCATCGTAAAGTAAAGCGGGACTTAGACATTGTCTTGATTGACGCGACCAACCCTTTTGGCAACAGGGCCCTGATCCCCCGAGGCATTTTGCGGGAACCTTTAACTGCTTTGCGACGAGCGCAGATTATTGTTTTGACAAAATCGAACTTTAACCCTGCCGCAGTAGAAGCCCTGCAAGAGGCTTTAAGGCAGATTAATACATCGTGCGTCATCGCCCAAGCGGTGCATGCCCCGATGGCCGTAACTGAACTTTTTTCTGCTCGGCAAGAGGCGCTTTTGAGTTTGGCCAACAAAAAAATTGTCAGTTTTTGTGGGATTGGTGATCCGCAGAGTTTTGAAGAGAGTTTGACTGCGCTGGGTGCGCAAATTGTCAAAAGTATTGTTTTTGAAGACCATCATGCGTATTGCGCAAAAGACATCAAAACGCTTGTAGAATTTGCGCAAGATTTAGGAGCAGAGGATTTTGTCACGACGGCTAAAGATGGTGTTAAGCTTTTGCCATTCAAAGAATATTTCGCCGGATGCCGCTGCTGGGTTTTAAAAATTGAAATTCAACTGTCCAAGGGAAAGGAAAAAGTTTTTGAGCGAA
>JAYRHV010000355.1:0-9328 GCA_041907165.1 Candidatus Omnitrophota bacterium
GGCCACCATGCCAAACTTTCTACCAAAACTAAAAAAAAACTTACATTCAGAAAAGATGGTGAGTCCTGATTCGAAAGAATCAGGGCCACCATGCCAAACTTTCTACCAAAACTAAAACAAAACTTACATTCAGAAAAGTTGGTGAGTCCTGATTCGAAAGAATCAGGGCCACCGGTTACAAATTCAAGAAACGCATTTTACCAAAAAAGCTTTTAAAAACAAGGATTGCTTCACGGCAAAAAAATCTACGGCTTTATCTGGCTTTGCATAACTTTTCCGCCGAGCCCAATCTTTTCGCAATTAAAATCATCCATTTTTGTCTGGCACGTAAAATCAAGCCCAATTTCAATCCCCGAAGACTCGATTGCGCTTGCCAAAAAACCTTCAAACGACGACTCTTTAGAGTCTTTTGTTTTAATCCCTGAGACAAAACGCCCGACGTTGATCTTGCCTTTGACCGTCATATCATTATGCACAGATTTAAACTGCGCGGCAAACCCGGCATTGCCCGACGGGTCGACCATCTTTACCGTCGCATCCATATTGCGGCCGACAACATTGATCATCCCGCGCGCCTCCATTTTTTGGCCGGCAAAAGGAGCGTTTTCACTGACAACTAAAGCCGAAAGATCAAACCGCGTTTTCATGTTTCTCGCCGGAAGCGCTATTTCCATCGCTTTAAGATTGACATGCCCGATATCAATAGTACTCTTGTGCGCTTGATCAAAAATCTTTACTTTGCCATCCTTGATTTCTAAATAATCAACAATGATCCCTTGCGAAATCTTGGTTTTATTTTTGTCTACCGGGCTTGTCTCTAAAGAAGCTGTCGGCGCACTAGGCTGTTGGCTTGTACCTAAAATAATTTTTTTATCCGCAGCGTATGTAATAAAAATTTCGGGCTCGGTTAATTTGATCTTGGCAATATTAAAATGCCCGTCCAAAAAAAACGGTATCCCAAAATGGATACGCAAAGCTTTGGCCCGAAGCGTTTCTTTAATCTCAA
Source organism: Candidatus Omnitrophota bacterium (assembly GCA_041907165.1). Classification (GTDB taxonomy): domain Bacteria; phylum Omnitrophota; class Gorgyraeia; order Zapsychrales; family JANLHA01; genus JADLGJ01. The sequence goes on from JAYRHV010000355.1 coordinate 1,007, forward strand.
CATTTTCAAAACGAAGCCCCAGCGGAAAAAGCAAACGCGCCTTTGAGACATGGACTTGTTTTTGCAATGCCGCAGAAAGCTTTTTTTCGATCATCGCTTTTCCGTTCTGCTGGATATAGACTGACACTCCAACAAACAAAAAAACAATGCCGAAGAATAAGACAAGAAATATTTTTTTTAAAACTTCCAAACGGCAACCTCATGCAATGGTTATTGTAACGTACGGCTTTTTAAATACGCGCCTGGCACGAATCCTTGTCCCTCAATGGGAGAACGTACGGCTTTTTAAATACGCGCCTGGCACGAATCGAACGTGCGGCCCACAGCTTAGAAGGCTGTTGCTCTATCCAACTGAGCTACAGGCGCAAACTTCATCTTAAATTACTAAACAATCCCTAGAAAGTTTGTGCCACCCGTACTGCTTACCTCTATTCTATTTCTCTACAAAAAGCACGTACAGGCGCAAATTACCATTAATAATCAAAATATACATTCAGAGAAATTTGTGACTAGTCCCGAACACGAGCGCTTTCTGCGAGTTTTCGGGGCAGGGACAAATTTCAAATCTCGGGTATTATACCAGCGTCAAAAGAATCCGCAAGCAGGTTGAATCGATCGCATTATTTATACAAAAAGATCATCGAATAAATAATTCCCACAACCAAGGTCAATCCAATCATAAGCGCGACCCAGCCAAGGATAGACATAGTCCGCACGGTCTTAGGATCCAGCGGATCCGCCAAATGCTTTTCTAACTCATTTTTGGCAACCAGCGCCTCGTATTCGGCAGGTCGCTCAGTTTTGAGTTCCTCGAGTGACGTTCTACCGGTAAAGATAACTTTATCCATCGGAAACTTTTCCGGGCGAAAATGCGTATTAAAAAAGTGTATCGTAAAAATAAAGCCTGTAGCCAAAAGTGCTTCGTCACTGTGGATGATCGTCGCCACATTGATGACCCAACCGGGTAAAAAGCGTGTAAAAAATTCCGGAAACCAAAGCATAAGCCCCGAGGTTCCGATGACCATAATCCCCCAAAACACGGCAAAATAATCAAACTTTTCCCAATACGTCCAGCGTCCATAATTCGGGCGTGGCCCTTTGCCCAGATACCACTTGATCGTCTGGCGAAATTCTTTGATATCGCGCAGCGTAAACATCATCGTATTAGGCCCAAAAAACAAATCCTTCCAACTGCCCGATTCCATTTTTTTACGTCGGAGAATGTATCCAATATGCACGACAAAAAGGCCAAACATCAAAAGTGCGGCCGTCCGATGTATAAACCCAGAAATTTCAAAGCCGCCTAAAATCCGCGAAATGGCCATGGCCCAGCCCGTATACGAAAATTTCAAAGTCATGCCCGTGATCGCCAGCGTCAAAAAGCTGACAATCATAACGCCGTGCATCAGGCGATAGGCAATCGGAAAACGGACATACTGTTTTTGTCCGGTAAGCGCGTCAGCCGGCGGATGAGCGCGGCGCATCTGCAAGGATTTAGGCAGCCATAAAAGTGTGTGGATGCCGCTGGCCAAAAAAGTCCCGACGAGCAAAGCGGTCATCGACCAGAACGTCCAAAAAATCCACGGATATTTTTTAGGATCATGGTGTGTCGAGTGTGTCAAATACCCTGCAAATCGTCTGGTCGCTCCGGGATGACATTGCTGACAAGTCCCTACGATGTTTTGGCGGCTTAGCGTCGATCGCGGGTCGGTGACAGGCAAAATTTCATGCGAGCCATGACAATCCTGACATTTGGCCGTCTTGGTATATCCTAATTTGGTGACCTTACCGTGAAAAGTTTGAAAATATGTTTTGGCAATGTCCTCATGGCATTTGCCGCAAACATTCATAATTTCAAAATTAAAACTGTTCATGTCCGTGCGCTTGATGGTGTGCGCGCTATGGCAATCATTGCACACCGGCAATTTCGCAGAGTCTCGATTGGGTCCCGGCGCGTGTATGCTATTTTTAAATTTTTCAAAAACGCCATTGTGACATTTGGCGCACGTCTGGGCGATATGCTCGCGGTTAACGCTGGATGCTGGATCGCTCGAGGGAAGTTCGTGATGCGCGCTGTGGCAATCCGTGCACATCGCGGTTACAACTAAACCGCTTTTAAGCAAACCGCGGCCGTGAATGCTCTCAACATAATGATCCATAATTTCATGCTGATTACCCTGATAATGTACGGCAGCTTTTTGATTTTCGCGATGACACCCGGCGCAGAGCTTCGGCACGTTTAGCGGATACGTCGGAGACTCGGTATTTTTTTTGGATAACATCGCATGCGTCCCATGACAATCCGTACAAAAAGGCGCATTGGGATCTTTTTGGGCAAAAAGCTTGCCATGCGTGCTCTGTTGATACTGACTCACCTGATCCGTGTGACAGACACCGCAATCGACTTTTTTGGTAATCGTCTCGCAAGGCCGCACTTTAGAAACCGCCACCTGAGAGTGGCACTGGGCGCAAGAAACTTTGGCGTGCACAGACTTTTGAACGTCTTGATAATTGATAAACAAAGAATGATTATCTTTCGACGAGACAATATCGTTTTTGCCATGGCACATCAGGCAATCACGATCCGCGACACCCTGATCATAAAAAACTTTGCGCGCCTTATGCGGCTGATGGCAATCCACACAAACAGGGATGCTCTTGGGGTCCTTTTCCCACAGCTCGCCGTTAATGACTTTACGATGGACCTGTTCGATTTGATTATGACATTGCAAACATGTTGCCGTAATATTCTGATGGGCAATGGAAGAACGCTGGTCGGTGTGCGGTAAAATATCATGCGCCTTGTGACACGAAACGCACGTGGCCGTGACACTCAAGCCTTTTTGAAACAGCCCTTCCCCGTGAATACTCTCGGTATAATTTTCAATAATATGTGATTCGTGAATTTCCCGCTGCGTCTGCACAGGTTTTCCCTCGCTGTGACAGCTGCCGCAAACAAAAGGAATCCGCGAAACCGAAACTTTAGAATTAGGATCTTTAAGCGCTAGGACATCGTGATACCCATGACAATTTTGACAACGCGGGGCAAGCGGGTCCCCACGCCTTAAGGCTTTGCCGTGCAGGCTGTCGGCAAATTCAGCCTGTTCTTTCGTGTGACAAACGCCGCAATCAACGGGCGCTAAGGGAACATCATGGGGCAGGTCTTTGGTGGTTAAATCCGTGTGACAGCTGACACAATCAAGCTGCGAATGAATAGAATTATTAAACTTTTCTTGATTAAAATAAAGAGAAATCGTTTTGCCGTTGTGCATGCCCGTTAATGTCTCGTCCGCGTGGCATTGCAAACAGTCGGCATTGCTGTTAGTTGTGGCTGCGTAAGAAAGCGTACTCCCAAAACAAAGCATGTAAACCACAACAGCAGCACGAAAAAAATGAAAGACAGACAAAGGCATAAAAAAACACAAGATTAAAAAAAGGCTTAACTTTAAAAACAAACTTAGTATAAAGGCTGCTTTCTCTAAAGTAAATAACTGCTTAGACTTTTAATCGTCCCCAAAAGTCTAACGGCCTATTGCAAAAAAGCATATAGGCCGTTAGACAAAACTAATTGGCAGATGTGATTAAACTTTTTCTACGGATTTATTAACGTTCTTAAAAACAGATGTCGTCGCAGCGACCATGCCCGAAATATCCGCCAAATTGCTGGGGATAATCATGGTATTGTTTTTTTCAGCGAGCTTGCCAAACTGGAGCAAATAATTTTCGGCAATACGCAAATTGACGGCATCAATTCCACCCTTATCTCCAATAGCCGAAGCTACCGAACGCAAACCCGTGGCGGTCGCCAAAGCGACACGTTCAATTTCATAACCCTTACCATCTGCTTCGTTGATCCGTTTTTGCTTTTCCCCTTCGGAAATCGCAATCATCTGCTGGCGGTCCCCTTCGGCGCGGTTGATCATCGCTTGCTTGACCCCTTCGGATTCGGCAATGACCGCGCGCTTTTCGCGTTCAGCGCGCATTTGCTTTTCCATCGCATCCTTAATACTTTGCGGGGGGATAATATTTTTGACTTCATAACGCGTAACTTTAACGCCCCACGGGTCAGAGGCTTTATCAACCGCTTGAACGATCGTCGAATTCATCATTTCGCGTTCTTCAAACGTGCGGTCCAAATCCATTTTACCGATAATGCTGCGCATCGTCGTTTGCGCGATTTGTGCCGCGGCAAACTGGTAATTGTTGATCCCATAACTTGCTTTTTGCGGATCCATCACCTGCAAGTACAAAATCCCGTCGACGGTAATAGCGATATTATCCCGCGTAATACACGTCTGCGGCTCAACGTCCCAAGCTTGCTCTTTTAGCGTATGGCGATAAGCGATCACATCAACAAACGGAAACAAAAAGTGCAGTCCCGCTTCGAGTGTCGCGTGATACTTTCCCCAGCGCTGAATGATAAAAGCGCTTTTTTGAGGCACAACGATAAAAGAATTAAACGCCACCAAAAGACCAAAAACAATGAGCCCCAACAAAATAATTGTCACAACATTCATGGAACCCTCCTTCTAGTATTTTAACTTCTCTTAACTTTTAATAATAAATTCTCGCGGCTGACAACAACGACAGTGTCGCCGACGGCGATTTCTTCGGATGCATCTGCGCTCCAAAGCGTACCGTTTAATTCGACTTTGCCGCTTTTCTGCGGCACAATGGTTTCTTTGACAATGGCCCTTTTACCGGCAAAATCATCCATGTCTTTCGTCGGATTTTGGACAGCTGAAGTATGCCCGCTAAAAAGCGCTTTAAATCGATTGCGCAAACCCGCAAGCACCAAAATAGATGATATGATAAATATGACCAGCTGAATATTAAGAGAAACCGGCTTTAACAAACAGATTGCAGCCACGATCCAAGCGCCAAAACCAAAAAACACAATGACATGCGCCGGGGCCATCATCTCCGCGACGAACAAAACCAACCCCACGACAAACCAAATCAAAGCCGGCTGCATCAAATTATGGAATTCTCCCATACTCATCCTCCTTTAAAATTTCAAAAATAATGTCCTGCACTAAAAAAGCGTATATATAAACGGGGACAAGGCTGATGTCTGGCTAAAAATGACCAAAAGTCCCAACAACAAAAGGATAGCCACAATCGGCAAAAGCCAATATCGCTTGCGGACCTTAATAAATTCCCAGAACTCTTTGATGATCGCAGTCTTTGACATATGACTCCTTGGGTATGTTTTAAAGATACTGGAGGGAAACCTTTTTGTAAATTACAATTTTGATCTAATTTTGTAATCCCATTAGATTTAAAACTGCTTTGTATAACGCTCCCGTTCGTTTGCGTCAAAACGTATTGTCTTCCAATAACTTTGAGCGTTCTTGTCAATTCTTTCATCCAGCAAATCCTTGCGCATAAGCCGCAAAATAATACCGGCAATACCAAAAAAAAGATAAAATATAACGGTCAACAGAACAAAATTGACAATTTCTCCAATAAAACGCGCGCCTTTCATCCAAACGCGGTAAAGCGGTTTGATCGCCGGCAAGCGAACCGACGTCACCAAACTTAAAAAAACCGCAACACCCAGCGCGATATATTTGCCGTTGGTAAAACCATGTTTAAAACCCAAACGGATCACAATAAAAGCGATGATGATGCTTAAGCCGTAGCCAAAAACACGCAAATTTTTTTGTTCTTTTTTATCCATGATCACCTTAATCTAAAACCCGCGCCAAGGATTCGAGTTTATATTTTTCGCGATCCGGTTGACGGGCTTTGGCGAGCAAATATTTCCCCAAAACCAGATAATCGATATTGGTCGTCATAAAACAGCGGTACGCATCCTCTGGCGTCGCGACAATCGGCTCGCCGCGGACGTTAAAAGAGGTGTTGATAACCACCGGACAACCCGTCAGACGATCAAACGCTTTAATGACCTCATAAAAAAATGGATTATATTCAGGGCTGATCGTTTGAACGCGGGCAGAATAGTCAACGTGCGTCACCGCCGGAATAACAGAGCGTTTTTGTTTTAATTGGGCCAAGCCCTGCGTTTTGTCGTCGGCAACCGGCAGACATTTTTCTTTGGCAACAGAGACGGTCAGAAGCATATAGGGGCTGTCTCCATGAAAATCAAAAAACTCATTGGCCCTCTCCTTGAGCACAGCCGGCGCAAACGGGCGAAACGATTCACGGAATTTTATTTTTAAATTCATCAGCTGCTGCATTTTTTCGCTGCGGCTGTCGCCTAAAATACTGCGCGCGCCAAGTGCGCGCGGGCCAAATTCCATCCGGCCTTGCGCCACACCGACGACATTTTCCTGCGCGATCAATTGCGCCACAACAGACGCCAGCTGCCCCTCTGAGAGATTTTCACAAACAATACCCTTTTGATGGATAAATGCCAAAACCTCCTCATCAAAGCTGGGGCCTAAAAGCGAGCCTTTCTGTAAATCATGCGTATTGTCGACGAGACGCGGATGGTCCAAATACTGATACCAGACAAAAAGCGCAGCGCCTAAAGCACCGCCGGCATCCCCGGCCGCCGGCTGTATCCAAACATTTTTAAATTTTCCTTCCCGCAAAATCTTGCCGTTGCCCACACAGTTAAGCGCGACCCCGCCGGCCAAACACAAATTTTCGCAACCTGTCATCGCATAGACGTGATTGGCCATCTTGAGCATAATCTCCTCGGTGACAACCTGAATGGACCGCGCGATGTCCATATCTTTTTGGGTCAGAGGACTCTCGGGCTTGCGCGGCGGCCCCCCAAAAAGCTTGTGAAAATGCCGATTGGTCATTGTCAGCCCAGCGGGGTAATTAAAATATTTCATGTTAAGCTTTATCGAGCCGTCTTCCTTAATATCGACCAGCGTATCTTTGATCAGCGAAACATATTTGGGCTGTCCATACGGCGCTAAGCCCATAAGCTTATACTCACCGGAGTTGACGCGAAACCCACAATAATACGTAAAAGCTGAATACAAAAGTCCCAACGAATGGGGGAAACGCAGTTCTTTATTGAGGGTAATCTGGTTGCCTTGGCCTTTGCCGAAACTGGCTGTGGCCCATTCCCCGACGCCGTCGATGGTCAAAATCGCGGCCTCTTTAAACGCAGAAGGAAAAAACGCGGAAGCCCCGTGCGACTGATGATGGGAGAGAAAAATAATTTCTCCCTGCCGCGAAAGCTTTTCATTGATGAGGTCTTTTAAAAAAAGTTTTTCCGAAAGCCACAGTGGCATCGCGTGCAAAAACGAAGCGACACCAAAGGGGGCATAACGCAAATACGTCAAAAGCAAACGTTCAAACTTGATAAACGGCTTTTCGTAAAAGGCCACATAATCAATTTCTTTGGTCGTGATGCCAGCCTCTTTAAGGCAATAGGCCACAGATTCGCTGGGGAAATTAAAATCATGCTTCTTGCGGGTAAAACGCTCTTCTTGGGCCGCGGCGATGATCTCTCCGTCTTTAACCAAACAAGCGGCGCTGTCGTGATAAAAAGCCGAAATCCCGAGGATATAAATACTTTCACTCATAAGTTTTAGCATTTTAACACAGAGATTTTTTATTCAAAAAAATAAAGCGGATTTCCTTAAATTGCGGATAAAATACACTTTTGCTCGAATCGATTCACGAGAAAAACGAGGCTTTAGCTTAAAGAGCTTATGAAAAAATTTATTTTTACATTCGTCTTTATTATTCTTTTGTTTCTGCCCTTGGAAATCGCCTCGCGCGCTTACCTAGCGTCCAAATACCAGCTGTCTTTTTTTGCGCCGGAGCCGATGTACATTTTTTATCCGCTTTTAAAAGTCGTGCACGAGACAAAAATTACCGCCGATGACGGCTATTATGACATTTTATTGCTGGGCGGGTCTGTACTTTATGACGCCGGAGAATGGGCAAAAGCAAACGGATTTTTGCAAAAAAAGTTGCAGGGCAAGACGAATCTGCCTATTCGCATCCACAATGTGGCACGACCATCCCACTCATCGCGCGACAGCCTGTTTAAATACCGATTTTTGGCCGATAAACATTTTGACCAAGTTGTCGTCTATGACTCGATCAATGAAGTGCGGGCCAACAATTGTCCTCCGGAGATGTTCAAAAAAGACTATTCCCATTATTCGTGGTATCACAAACTTAACTTTTTTGAACATTACCCGTTTTTTAAAATATGCACTTTGCCCTACACAATCTTTTCTCTGTTAACCGATATTCAAGAAAAAAAGGGCGCGATTCGTTTTGTCCCGACGGACATTCCCAACGAAGAATGGGTAAAATACGGCAGCTCGATTAAAAGCGCCGCCTCATTTGAAAGCAATATAAACGAAATCCTGTCGCTGGCAA
>JAYRHV010000356.1:0-4016 GCA_041907165.1 Candidatus Omnitrophota bacterium
ATACAGGGCACTTGGGGTTTACTCGGTCGTTATTTACAATTTCCTCTTGCATGAAAAAATCACTTGCTTTCTGGCGGGAATAACTTAAAGGACTTAAACATCGTGTTGACTTTCTTTTCGAATAAAGGATACTCATTCTTTAGGCCGGTAAACGTAAGGATAAAAACACGGTTGCCGACAAGCGTCCACACCGTCACATATTGGATAGGATTCGTTATTTTAGGGTCATAGCCGGCAAAAGTAAAACGATATCCCGGTTTCCCGCCCAGCGTAATTGGAATCGATTGTAATACATCCAACTGCTCGCCAAAGGTCCCTGTGACCTGACTGACAATCGTCTTTGAAAGATACTCAATGGTCATCGCCTGCGGCATATCCTTAATCGAGATATTTAAATTTTCTTGAAACAGGTCCAAACTATTTGTTTTTGGTGAAGTAAAGACAACAATGGCCCCGCCTTTGGGTTTGAGGATTGGTTTCCAATACCTTGGAAATTTTATTGAAAATCCATAGATTTTGTTTGTGTACGTCGCATACGGCGTGACTTTGATCATCGCCATTACCCCTAAAGTCACCAAAATCAATCCGACAAAGATTAAAAAGCCAAAAATAATTGAAAGCCGACGACTGCGCTCAATCTTTCCAAAATGAGTAATCCATTTAAACATGGCTGGCCTCTTGGTTATTTCTAAAATAAAATCCAGTTCGATGTTCGCGCAAATTAAGCAAAAAGTTAGATGGGGTAAACCGATCTGCGCCTAATCTCTCTTTAAAAAAACCCAATGAATCAATAATATTACTAATCCCATAAAAATCCGCATAATGCAAAAGTCCGGCACGAAACGCAGGGAAACCCGTACCTAAAACCATCCCGACATCGATTGTGCTGGCCTCATCAACGATTGAGTCTTCCAAACAGCGTGACGCCTCATTGATCATCACCAAAAGCATACGGTCCTTTAATTCTTTCTCATCCTGAGAAGAAAAATTCTTAGCCGGGCGCAAAGACCCGATAACATGATTAACGATACGCCCTTGGGGCTTGTGAAGATAAAAACCACTGCCCGACTTTTTGCCCAACAAACCCTTTTCAAAAACTTTCGTAAATATTCCCGCCGGCTTAAAACGTTCGCCTAAACCTTCATGCAAAATATGCAAAACCTTGATCCCGACGTCTAACCCCACTTCATCGGACAATGTCAAAGGTCCCACGGGCATACCAAAATCCGTCATCAATCGATCGATCAGTGAAACCGACGCGCCTTCTTCCAGAATAAAGCCAGCTTCATTAATATAAGTCAAAAGAATACGATTAATCAAAAATCCCGGCGAGTCTTTCACGATGATTGGGGTTTTTCCCAAACGGCGCACTAAAGCCAAAGCATCCGCAAGCGTTTGCGCAGATGTCTCCTTGGAGGTGATCAATTCCACAAGGGGCATGCGGTGCACCGGATTAAAAAAATGAAAACCCATAAAACGGCTGGGGTTATTTACCGATTGCGCCATTTCTGTAATGGACAAAGCGGATGTGTTACTCAATAACAACGCTTGCGATGAAATATGTTTACTGGTTTGCGCAAAAACGTTTTTTTTAACATCCATTTTTTCAACGACGGCTTCAATCACACAATCGCAATGGACAAAACCGCTAAAATCGAGCGTCGTCGTGATCTTGGCCATTTTCGCGCTGGCTGCTGCCGGCTTTAATCTTTTCTTTTGGACCATTTGACCAAAAACTTTAGCTGCAGCCTGCAAGCCTTTAGACAGCGCATCAAAATTGATATCTTTAACCCGTACATCAATGTCATTGGCACTTAAAATCTGCGCAATCCCCCCACCCATAACGCCCGCCCCCAGCAGTGCACATTTTTTAATCGGACGCGGCGTTAAGTTCGCGCACGCCTGCGGTATGAATTTTTTGTACTTTTCGATCAGATAAAAGACCTTGATTAAATTCTTGCATGCATCGGTAATGACCAGTTGACCAAAAGCTTTTGCCTCAAGCTCGAGTGCTTTTTCACGAGGAGCGTCAAAATTTTCTTTCATGAGCTCTAAAACTTTAACAGGAGCAGGATAAAATCCCTTTGTTTGCTTGCGGACATTGTTGGCAGCCTGCTCAAAAACGAGGACATGCCCGGCAAAATTATTGTCCAAAAAAGCCTGCAGCCCTTTGGGCCGATGGGCAAATTCATCTTTTCTTGTTTTGGAGTCTTTGATTAAATCGATAAACTCTCTTAGCCCTTGTTCCAAATTCACTTGCGGGATCAGACGATCAACCAGTCCAATTTTAAGCGCATCCGTCGAAGAAACTGTCTTGGCGGCTAAAATCATCGTCAGGGCCTGTGAAATACCGACAAGTTTTGGCAGCCGATAGGTGCCGCCAAAGCCGGGTAAAATCCCCAGATTAACCTCGGGCAATCCCATTTTGATCTTTTCATTAAAAGTGGCAATCCTGTATTTACACGCCAAGGCAAGCTCACACCCACCCCCTAATGCCACACCGTCAATAAGAGCTAAGGTTGGTTTTTCCAGATCTTCTAAATGATTAAAAATATTTTGTCCAAACTGCGCTTTACGCACAGCATCGTCGGACTTTTCAATCCCTTCGATCTCTTTGATATCCGCACCGGCAATAAACACGTCTTTTTTGCCGCTGCGGATAACCAGCACTTTGACCTGCGGATTATTTTCGGCCTGCGTCACAAAGCCGTTAAACTGACGAAGCACATCACCCGACAAAACATTGACCTTGGCCTTAGGATCATTAAACTCGATGGTAGCAATGTCATTTTCAACATGATAGAAAACAGAATTTTCCATTAGCGCTCCAAGATGACAGCTGCACCCTGTCCTCCGCCGACACACAAGGAAACAAGGCCCGTTGATAGATTGTTGCGATTTAAATGTTTTAACATCGTTAAAATCAAACGGCTGCCCGTTGCTCCGACGGGATGGCCCAAGGCAATGGCCCCGCCGTTGACATTAAGGATGCTGCGATCGACGTTGCCCAAAAGTCCGCTGTACCCAAAATCTAAGGCAAACTTTTGGGACTCCAGCGCTTTGATGCACGCTAAAACCTGCACAGCAAACGCTTCGTTAATTTCAATCGCTTGAATATCTTTCAGAGTCATTTTTGCGTTTTTTAAAGCTTGCGGGATCGCATGCGCCGGGCCTATGCCCATACGCGACGGCTCGACCCCGGCATAAGAAAAAGCTTTCAAATACCCTAAAGGTTTTAAATTCAATTCTTTGGCACGGCTTTCGGACATGACAAAAAGCGCAACAGCCCCGTCGGTAAGTTGGCTGGAATTGCCCGCCGTCACCGTCCCGCTGTATTTGTCAAAACTGGGTTTTAATTTCCCCAAGGCTTCCAAAGTTTGATGCTCGCGCACACCATTGTCAAACTCAATTACTGCTTTGTATTTGGGCGCTGGGATAACCGCGAGTATCTCTTCTTTTAAAATATCCCGCGCGGCTAATGCTTTAGTGTGGCTTAGAAGGGCAAATTCATCCTGTTCTCGACGAGTAATGCCAAATTCCTTGGCCAACACCTCTGCGGTCTGCCCCATGTTTAGCCCACACGAGGGGTCTGTTAAGCCCAACTGCAAACTGATCCGCGGCGCATAATATTGGGGACGTATCTTGATAATCGCCTTAAACTTGCTGGCAATATCTTTGGCACGGCTTAACTCGGACAAAATTTCCTGCAACTCTTTGGTAAACAAAAACGGATAATTGCTCATCGACTCTGTCCCACCGGCTAAAATAAACCTCGCTTGGCCAGAATGAATTTTAAGCGCTGCTGTCGTCACAGATTCTATCCCGGAGGCGCAATTACGGTTGACCGTAAAAGCCGGTGTCGTAAACGGCACACCGCACAACAGCGCAATAACACGGGCAATATTGGCCGCTTCAACAGGTTGACCGACATTGCCAAAAATAACTTCATCGACATTTTTTGGATCAGCGCCGCTGCGCTCAAAGAGTTCACGCGCACTCACAGCCGCCAATTCTTG
>JAYRHV010000357.1:0-4270 GCA_041907165.1 Candidatus Omnitrophota bacterium
CAGTCTGCTCCCTTGATCAAAATATCCGGCTTAAGCTCTGCAATCAAACGCTCTGGAGTATCTTCGCCAAAAATCACCACAAAATCCACCGACGACAAACCAGCCAAAACCCCTGCGCGATTAAGCTCTCTGTTGACCGGACGACCATTGCCTTTTAGACGTTTGACCGAATCATCGCTGTTTAGCCCAACAACCAGCACGCGATCTTTTTTCTTGGCGGTCTCTAAATAACTGACATGCCCAAAATGTAAAATATCAAAACAGCCATTGGTAAAAGCAATTTTTTTACCAGATCGACGCAAAACGCTCAATTTTTTTTTCAAAGAACCCGCTGAAACAATCTTTTTTGTTAAATCAGCCATGACTAAACTCATCTTCGACCAGCTCGCAAATCGTATGCGCAATCGTCAAATGCGATTCCTGAATTCGCGCGGTCACCTTCGAGGGCACAATGAGCTTAATGTCCGACAAACCCGCCAAAACACCACCTTCATGGCCGGTCAAAGTGATCGTCAAAAGTCCCAAGGCCTTGGCTTTTTTTATCGCCTCAATGACATTTTTTGAATTTCCACTGGTCGATATGCCTAAAGCGACATCCCCTTTTTGGCCGAGGGCCTCCAATTGCCGGCTAAAAACAATATCAAAGCTATAGTCATTGCCCAATGCTGTCAAAGCGGACGTGTCGGTCGTCAAAGCAATCGCCGCCAATGGTCGGCGTTCTTTTTGGAAACGGCCGATAAATTCCGCGGCAATATGCTGGCTGTCGGCCGCCGAACCGCCGTTACCGAAAATCAAAATTTTCCCGCCAGCCTTTAAAGATTTGGTTACAGCCAAAGCAGATGCTTCGATGGCCAGAAGATTTTTTTCAAGCGCCGCTTTTTTAACATCAATCGACTGTAAAAATATTTCTTTAATTCTATTTTTCATAAAATCCTCTAGTGCACTGTCAAATTAATTTTTAAAGGTCTTTTCTTGAGAAAAAGTGCACTTTTGTACTGTGTTCCACTACCAATCATTAAGATTACACAGTACTAAGATGCAAAAAAGACTTTGGCTAATTCATAAAGTTCCATGTCGATCATTTTGCGGGTCTTGACCGCCTGCGCAATATCAACCGACTGCAATTTATTGTCCCGCAAACTTACCATTTGCCCAAATTTTTCTTGGGCTACCAGTTCAACAGCCTTGACCCCAAACTGCGTCCCAATCAACCGGTCATACGCCGTCGGAGTGCCGCCGCGCTGTATATGCCCCAAAACACTCACGCGAGTCTCAAAGCCAGTGCTTTCTTCGATCACTTTAGCTACAACTTCACCGACATACCCAAAACGCCGACGCTCCCCAACCGGGACAAGGTCTTTGTTATACCCTAAAATGCTCGCCCCTTCCGAAACGACAATAATGCTAAAATTTCTTCCCCGCCCGTGCCGCGCTTTAAGGTCATCACAAACTTTTTTTAAATCCGTCGGGATCTCCGGGACCAAAATTTCATCTGCCCCGCCGGCAATCCCTGCTTCCAGTGCAATCCATCCGGTATAACGGCCCATGACCTCGATGACAATAATCCGGTGATGACTTTCCGCTGTCGTGTGCAAGCGGTCGATACATTCTGTGGCCACATTGACGGCGGTGTCAAAACCAAAAGCATAATCGGTTCCCGAAAGCGCATTATCAATCGATTTGGGAACGCCGACAACTTTGATGATTCCCCTGATCCAAAGATCCAGCGCGATTTTTAACGTTTCTTCGCCACCAACGGCAATCAAAGCATCGAGTCCGCTGCGCTTGTAATTCTCGGCCAGCTGCTTGACTTTTTCTGCATCGTCTAAAACATTGACCCGGCTGGTGCCTAAAATCGTCCCGCCTTTGTCTAAAATCCCTGAGGTCTGACGAATGTCTAAAATACGCATGTCGTTCTCAACTAAGCCCAGCCAGCCGTTCTTAATGCCAGCGACGACATAGCCTTCCTGCATCCCTTTGCGCACAACCGCCCGAATGACCGAATTTAAACCCGGACAATCCGCTCCGCCTGTCAATATACCAATTTTTTTCATCACTTTAAGCCCGATACCCCTGAAACGGCACGCTAGATTCCAAGGCACCAACAACCGTTTGAGAATTTTTGTCTTTGTTCCGGCAACGGGACTCCTCAGAGCTAATCTTCGTCACATCGACACGCACGACAACTGTTTCTTCAAGGCCGATCGTATCGAGAATTTTTCGTTTAACCGTTTCCTGCAATTGCGCGGTTGCCTCCGGAATACTCACATCACTATGCAAAGCCAAGTTGACCCGCACATCCAGCCCGCGTTTACCAGCGGTAATGCGCGCACCGCGGACATCTTTAACTTCGCCCATCCGACAAATGACGCGACGGATCAAATCTTCCATCGCACTCAAAGAGACCGTGACCCGGCCGGCAGGATTTTCAAAAGCAATATTTTTTTCGCGAAATTCTTTTCCAGCGATCGCGCGGTTAAAAAGGATATTCATAAAAAAGATAAGCACCGCAATCAAACCGACGATAAGCCGCAGTTGATGGTCCTCATAAACGACTTGCGCAATCAAAGTAACATATTGAACAGGAATCAGATGTAACGCCAAGCCCATCGAAAAACAAACCAAAAAAAGAATGACAACTGTATAAAATAATAAAGCCAACTGCGTTATGAGTCTCATAGGTGTCCTTTGTTTATTCCGCAAACATTGACGTTAACATCCCGCAAATCTATATCTGTGAGTTGTTCAAATTTCTCACGAATCACCTCTTGAACATGCTCTGCTGTATCAGGAATATTTAGCCCGTAACGCACCAAAACTTTGACCTCCAGCGAAACCGCATTGGCACTGCGGTCAACCCGCACATCAACCCCCGAGCAACGTTTAACACCCAAGAGTTCCAAGACCGTGTCGCCAAATTCCTGCGCAATCAGTGTCACGCCATCAACTTCTTCGACGGCAGCTTTGGCAATATCAACAATGACATGATTGTGATAATGGATCAATCCCGAATCGACTTTACTAAATCCTGTCATTTGGCTGCCTCAGAATCCGGTTTTACCATTTTTTCCAAAAAGTGTGTCGAAACTTTTCCTTCAACAAATGCAGGGTGCTCCAAAATTTCGCTATGCAGCCCAATTGTCGTCTTGATCGGGCTGACATAAAATTCTTCGAGCGCACGGCGCATTTTGCGTATCGCTTCAATGCGCGTCTTATCATGGACAATCAATTTCGCCACCATCGAATCATAAAACGGCGGAATTGCATAACCCGAATAAATGTGTGTATCGACCCGCACGCCAAAACCTCCGGGCAAGTTAAGCTCAAGAATTTTTCCCGGAGAAGGCATAAAATTATTGCTGGGGTCCTCCGCATTGATGCGGCATTCGATTGCGGCACCGCTTAACTTAACATCATCTTGCTTTATTTTAAGTTTTTCTCCGGCAGCGACTTTGATCTGTTCTTTAACAAGGTCAATCCCAGTCACCATTTCCGTAACAGGATGCTCGACCTGAATACGGGTGTTCATTTCCATAAAATAAAATTCACCGTTGGAATTAAGCAAATATTCGATTGTTCCGACCCCGCGGTAATTGCAAGCTTTGGCGATCTTGACCGAAATTTCGCCCATTTTTTTACGCAATTTCGAATCAAGTGCCGGAGAAGGCGATTCTTCTAAAAGTTTTTGATGACGTCTCTGGATACTGCAATCCCGTTCGCCTAAATGAATAACGTTGCCGTGTTTGTCCGCTAAAATCTGAAACTCAATATGGCGGGGATCAGTGATATATTTTTCGATATAAACGTTGGGATTGCCAAAATTTGCTTCCGCTTCCTTTTGTGCGATGTTAAATGAACTGGTCAAAGTCACGTCATTATGGCAAATGCGCATGCCCTTACCGCCGCCGCCGGCCGCGGCCTTGATAATGACAGGATATTTGATTTCTTTGGCGATCTTTAGCGCTTCCTGTTGATTTTTGATGATCCCTTTTCCACCGGGAGTCAGGGGCACACCGATCTTGCGGACCGTTTCGCGGGCTTGGACTTTGTCCCCCATAAGCCTTATGGTTTCGGGTGTCGGTCCAATAAAAGTAATATTGCAAGATTCACAAATTTCGGCAAAATGCGCATTTTCAGAGAGAAACCCATACCCCGGATGTATAGCTTCGACATCAGTGATCTCAGCGGCAGAAATAATAGCAGGAATATTCAGGTAGCTGTCAGCGCTTTGCGCCGGACCGATACAAACGGCCTCATCGGCAAAACGCAC
>JAYRHV010000358.1:0-7342 GCA_041907165.1 Candidatus Omnitrophota bacterium
AATCATCTTCGCTGATAAATTTAAGGCGGACTAAAATCTTTGAAAGCTCGCCGCCACTTTTTTTTTGCTCTTGCAGTGCTTGGTCGAGGTCTTCTTGCTTTAAAATCTTGTCCGAAATAAGAATGTCGAGCAAACGCTCTTTAAGAGAAGGCATAAGATGCTTACGCTGCCGGTTTGTAATAACGTGCGATCGCTTCCTTGATATCGCTTGCAGTGCTGACAAAAGCTTGTACTGTTGTCCCAGTGATAAGTTCGATATCCTCAATGGCATTCTGGTTCAAAGGATCCGCCATGGCCAGTGTCAAACTTTTTCCTATTTTATCGACGGGAATAAGGCAAAACTGCCGGCAAACATTTTCAGGAATCGCAGCAATCACTTCATGGTCAATTTCATAATTAGCCAGCGGCAAATACGGAAAGCCGTACTGGCAAGTCAAGGCTTGCGCAATGTCCTCTTCGGTAGCAAACTTAAGCTGTACTAGAACCTCGCCAAAAAGTCCGCCTTTCTCCCTTTGATACGTAATGGCCATCAGCACTTGCTCATGATCAATGACTCCGCGATCAACTAAAACTTCTCCCAGCTGCTTTGTGGAGGTGCGTTTGAAATTTTTCATTTGTGATAACCGACGCGGTTGCCGCCTTGTTCAATGGTGTCCGCAAGAATAATCCCACTTTTTAAAATAAGTTCATCTGCTGTCCTGCCGTCAAGCGGATTTTCAACCACCGCCGCCGTGACAGTCAAGTGCCGATTTTTGTCTTTGTCTTGGGAAAAATTAAGGGCGATCTTTTCAACGATATTCTGCGTTAAAATAATCGCTTCCCGTTTATTGACCATCGGGAGCACCAAGGCAAACTCATGCTCGGCAAAACGTGCCGCTTTAGCCTCCGGGGGCAACTGCTCTTTAAAAATAGCGGCAATTTTCAAAAGGGCATCCTCGCCGCCGATATGTCCAAAAGCGGCCAAATAATCATGAAACCGGTCTATTTTGATCAAAACAAAAGAACACGTCTTTTGCGTATTAACCGCCTGTTTGACTTCAAAGCCCAAGCGGCCGCGCGCATAAGCGTTATTATATAAACCGGTTAAGGAGTCGGTAACTTCAAATTTTTCGATCTCCTGCGAAAGTTTTTCATTTAAAACCGCAATAGCAATGTGTTTGGACACTAATTGCAACAGGTCTTTTTGTGTTTCGCTACAAATATAATTTGGGCTATCATTCCCCGCCATGATCAAACCATATGCGTTTCCCGTCGATGAAATTGGCGCTATGACCGCATTTTTAATCAAAAACTGGCCTTTAAAATCTTCTAGCTCTTGGGTCATAGGAGTATTTTTGTCAATAACGATAGCCTCTTGTCTGAGAATTGCTTTGCCCAGAACGCCGCTGCCTAGCGAAACTTTTAAACCATTGATCCCGCGCTTGGTTAACTGTTCTTGCTGGGGGCTGTGTAAATATTCTAATTTATACTCATTGGTCTTGTTGTCTTTTAGAATAACACAACCAAAAGACATTTCCTGTTCGGGAAAACATTTCATAACCGCAATACGCAAAATATCTTTGAGTGCTACTTTTTGCGCAATGCCGTTGCTGATTTCCATAAGATTTGAAAGCATCACGATACGATTATTGATCTCGTCATTGAGAATTTCTGTTTTTTTGTTAAGGCTGTTTAACTCTTCGACATTTTCACGGATCCGCCTCGTCAGCGCGTTGACCGACGAGCCAAGCTCTCCTAACTCATCTTCTCGAACCAATCGGATCTCACGGCTTAAATCGCCTGAGGCAATCATTTTTGCCTCACGGCTTAAACGGATCACTGGTTCAACAATTTGCCATATAATTAAAAAGCAAATGATTAAAATTGCAATAATAATTCCGATCACCAAAGGAAGCGTCGCTCGGGAAGCAAACCAAGAGCTGGCTGTCACGCCCGGGAAAAGATATCCGACAAAAACCAATAGAGTCAAAATAATTAAAAAAAACGCGATAAAAATTTCCTGTTGCAAATACTTATTGCTCAAGACAGACCGCGTTAATTTTTCTCTAAGAGTTGCCATTGCCGCCTTTCAATATTCTTTGAAATTTATAGTATTTTTTCTATTATAGTTTACTCTCGAAAGAATCCTATAAGGAAATACAAAATTTTCTTCAAAAAACAGTGCGCCGCTTACTTAAACTCAATAAAAATCCCATCATGATCATAAAAACCATAAACGACGTCCGGCCATAACTGATCATAGGCAAAGTAATTCCAACAACAGGAAATAGCCCCATAACCATACCCATGTTAATAATCACCTGTAAAGCCATGATGCCGACAATGCCGACAGCCACCTGCGTGCCGAATTTATCATTGACTTGCTGGGCAATTTTTAAACCTGTAAAAATAAGTCCTGCATAAGCAATCAAGAGAAACAAGGAACCTAAAAATCCCCATTCCTCCCCGACAACCGAAAAAATAAAATCCGTGTGCTGCTCTGGCAAAAAATTCAGTTGATTTTGTGTCCCAGAAAGCCAACCTTTACCAAAGAATTGACCCGACCCTACGGCGATTTTTGATTGAATAATGGTGTATCCCGCCCCTAAAGGATCAATATTGGGATTTAAAAAAACCAAAAGCCGGTCCCTCTGATAGGAGCGCAAAAAGTGCCACATCAAAGGGGCCGCAGCCAGACATAAAGCAAAAAACCCACCTAAAAATTTCAGCTCAATCCCGCTGGCATAAATCATGATAAAGAAAATCCCAAAAACCAAAATCGCTGTTCCTAAATCCGGCTGTTTAAAAATAAGCAGCATTGGCACTAAGGTCAATAACAATGGGGCGACTAAATCATTCCACAAAACCCTTCGCATACTTTTTGTGCCGAACTTAAAAATCGGCCTGCGATGGCTCAGATAACGGCCCAAAGCTAGAATCAAACCTAATTTGGAAATCTCCGACGGCTGGAAACTCACTCCGGCAATCGAAAACCATCTCTGGGCGCCTAGCGCATAGCGTCCTTTGACTAAAACCAAAAATAACAACAAGAGCATAATGCCATAAAAAACATACGCGATTTCATAAAACCGCCGATAATCCATGCGCGAAATAAAATACATCAAGCTAAAGCCTATGCCCGCGCAATAAAGCTGGTCATAAAAAACTTTGATCGAGACACGCGCGTTTTGATACGCCGCGCTATAGAGGACAACTAACCCCATCAAAACAATGAAAGCTGTAAAAATCCAAATTCGCAGTTCCAATTCCCGTCGCATTCTTGGTCCTCTAAACGATTATTTAAATATTCAACTACTCTGGTTACTGTTGGGATGCTTAAGTGCCACGGGCGAGTTTGGCGAGCCCCAGCCATTAAACTGATTTTTGTGTTTTAGTTTGGGGCGAGACATTGTTTGAGCTCGGGGCACTTAAGCATCCCAATAAATCACAATATCTGCGCCTCACGCATTTGCGTCAAAATCTTTTGCGTAATAACAACCGAGTTATAGCTCGACCCGCCGTTTTCTAAAAAAACGCAAATCGCCACCCGCGGATGCGTGTCTAAAGTGTAGCCGACAAACCACGCGTGGCTGTCGCGGCCGTGGCCCGCCTGTGCTGTTCCCGTCTTGCCTAAAACTTTTATATCCGGGATGTCCAAAAGATGTGCCGTCCCAGCCGCTTCATCGACGACCATACGAAGGGCATTATTGAGAATTTCATACACTTGCGAAATCATCCCGACGTGTCGGCTTGTTGACAACTTGACAAGCTCCTGATGGTTGATGGCCTTTAAAAGATACGGCGCCACCTCCCGGCCACCCAGCGCTACTGTCGAGACCATCCGCAAAAGTTGTATGGGTGTAGCCAAAACATCGCCTTGTCCAATAGACATATTAAGCGTATCTCCCGTATACCATGGTCGCTCTCTGGGGTTGGGTAAATTCCCTTTTTCTTCAAAGGGAATATCAATTCCCGTCGGCCGTCCTAAGCCTAAGAGATGCGCGTAACGGTAAATCGTTTCTGCCCCTAAATTTCGGCCCACGTTATAAAAATAAACATTGCACGAATGCATCATCCCCTGAAAAAGATTTTGTGGCCCATGAATGTGCAGACAATGAAATTTGGCTGCGCCCATTTCATAAACACCGTCACAATTATATGTCGTCGCTGGATCCAGCCGGTTGGTGGCCAAGCCCGCAGCGGCTACGGCAATTTTAAAAACAGAACCCGGTGGATATTGCCCTTTGATCGCGCGGTTAAGCAAAGGCGCTTGAGCATCTAAAAAAAGCCTGCCTGTCTGAGACTTTAATTGGCTGTCGACAAAAATATTAGGGTCATACGCCGGAGAGCTGACCATAGAAAGCACCTCACCGGTTTCCAAACTCATCACGATGACCGCCCCCCGACGGCCAGCTAAATTATCATAGGCCATCTGCTGGACACGCTCATCGATAGTTAAAGTAATATCCTCCCCGGTCTTTGCCTCACGGATCCCCAGAAGACTTACCTGCCTTCCTCGGCTATTGATCTGCATTTGCAGACCACCCTCTTGTCCGCGTAAATACGCATCATAAAAAGCCTCGATCCCGTTTTTGCCGACTGTGCTCAGCGGCGAGCCACCGTAATCTTTCAAATTCTCTAGTTCTTCGCGATTGATCTTTCCGACGTAACCTAAAACGTGCGCGCCAACTTCGTGAAAAGGATAATAGCGGCTGTAGGACTCTTGGACATAAACCCCGGGGAAAAAATAACGGTTCTCCTCCAGAAGCATAGCTTGTTCTTTGGTAATATCTTCAGCGACAACAACCGGAGAAAACGGGGCAATCTTGCGCTGCGCAAATTGCTGGAGTAACTTTTTCTTTTCGATTCGCAAAACTCTTGCCAAAAAATCAAACAATTCATCCTTGTCTTCCATCTCCTGCGGCAAAACCGTCACATCAAATGAATGTCGATTATCAGCCAGTACAACGCCGTTACGATCGACAATACGCCCGCGCGGGGCCTCGAGCGGCACAATACGTATGCTGTTGTTAACACTTAAGCTGTAATACTCGCCCCCACGGATAATTTGCAAATAGAAAAGATGGCAAGCCACCAAAAAAATAAATATAAAAATAATTAAGCCAATAATTTTAAGGCGCACTGCTTTAACCTTTCAAACGTCGCCGAAGCCACAAGAGACGTCAAAACAATTTCGGGCAATATTCCCCTTGTCAGAGCTTCGCCTAAATCAATATCCACAGCGGCCAGAGAATTAACAGAATATTGTAAAAGACTGTTTGCGCCAGCAGCTAAAAAAACCATCAAAACCCGCGACTCTGGGATCCCGGGCTGATAAATAAGTTTTTTAAGGGTGCCTGTCAAAAATGCGCATAAGACCAATGAAAAAGTATTAATCCCCGGGGGATATACTCCATAGCTGTCCAAAAAAAATCCTCCTAAAAATGCCGCGCCTAAACTGTAATTTAATCCTCGATAAAGATTAAAAAAAACGACCGCGATCAAAACAAAATTTGGCACAAACAAAGTTCCTAAAACCTGCAAAAAGATAAGCTGCAAGAGAAGGCAAAACAGTGTAATGACAAATATAAAAATAATTTTTTGCATATTAATCCCAAATTTTGCATTACAACACAAAAGTGAAATGCAAAATTTGCCTTCGGTTGCGGTTTACCGCAAGGATTAACCTAAGCACGTCTCGACTATGTCGAGACATGCGGCCCTTTGGGCGGCTTTTGCTTGGCCTCGCAGAAGCGAGGCTAATGCAAAAGCCGGGTCAATCTTTGCCGCCAATTGTCGACGACCGAATGATAACAATCACCTCTTCAATTTTCGACAAAGCTACAGCGGGTTGGATCAAACATGTTGGGAAAGGATTCCCCGGGGAATTCTCGACCGCGACGACAGTTCCCAAAACCAGCCCATGCGGAAAAGATGAACTTAACTTTGAAGAAATGACCTCATCGCCGACCTGAACATCCGCCCTCGAGGAAAGATATCGCATACGGCATTGTCCGCTCAAAGTGCCAGAAACTAAGCCCACCTCCCGTGAGCGTTCCACCATGGCTGCGACACTAAAGTTTGGGTCGCTGATCAAAATAATTTTTGAGCGTCTGGCATCGGTATCTACGACTTTTCCGACAATCCCCGAAGCATTAACAACAGGCATCCCGACGGTAATCCCATCTCTTTTTCCCTTATCAATAATGAGCGCCGAATTCCAATTAGAAAGATCACGGACAATCACATTGGCCGCAACACCCGTGAAAGATTTTTCTTTAAAATTAAGCAATTTTTCTAAGCGAGCATTTTCAAGGGCTATTTCATTCATCGAGGTCAGGCGAGCACGCAACATGCCCACCTCTTTGACCAAACGGCGATTCTCTTCAAAAGAGGCATGATAATACAACATTTTCTTTATTTCTATAAAGGGAAACGTAATCACTTTCATTGGCAAAGAAAGTGTGTCAACAAGAGCAAATTTCATTGAGGTGACAAAAGAAAGACGGGCAAAAAGAAAAAGACAGGCAAGCGCAGCAAGGCCAAGGTAAGTTAAAAGCTTTGTTTTTTTTCTGGACACACGTCAAATAAGAAGGGATTAAAAGTCTAATCGTGTTTTTACAACGAGCCGACGGCGAAGACGGGCTGGCATACTTAACGTAGCACCTGTGCCCAAAACAACCGCTGTCATCGGGTCATCCGCCACATGGACTGGAAGACCAGTCTCCTCGGCAATACGTTTATCGATGCCGCGCAAAAGCGACCCCCCCCCTGCCATCACGATACCGCGATCGATCAAATCTGACGATAATTCCGGTGGCGTATTTTCAAGAACGATCTTTGTCGCATCGACAATAGCCTGTACCGGTATTTGTAAAGCTTCGCGCACTTCCTCGGATGTGATCGTAATATTTTTAGGTAACCCTGCAATCAAGTCCCGGCCGCGAACATCCAAAGTCAATTCTTCCTCAAGAGGATAAGCAGAACCAATGCGGATTTTGATTTCTTCCGCCGTGCGCTCACCAATTAAAAGATTGTACGTTTTTTTCAAATATTCCATAATCGCATTGTCCAGTCCATCGCCGCCAACCTTTATCGACTTAGAGTACACAATGCCGCCTAAGGAAATAACCGCGTATTCCGTGGTCCCGCCGCCGACGTCGAACACGAGCACGCGCTCGCCGGGGGCGAGCCGGTCGGCGTCGCCGCGGTCGCGGCGGTGCTTGCGCGCGTCGATCCACGCGTAGAACGCGGCCTGCGGCTCCTCGAGCAGGACCGCGGGCGGGTAGCCGGCCTGGGCCGCGGCCTGGAGCGTCAGCTCGCGCGCGGCCTCGTCGAAGGAGGCGGGCACCGTCACCAGCAC
>JAYRHV010000359.1:0-5977 GCA_041907165.1 Candidatus Omnitrophota bacterium
ATGGATGCCGTTAATCGCCACCGTTGGCGTCGTCAATATTCTTTTTGCTGGCCTTGTCGCCTTGACCCAACGCGACTTAAAATATGTCTTAGGTTATTCGAGCGTCAGTCATATGGGTTATATTTTGCTGGGCCTTGCCTGTTTTAACAGCGTCGGATTAAATGCGGTTGTTTACCTGATTTTTGCCCACGGGATTATGGCGAGCCTTGCCTTTGCGCTCGTCGGATTTGTAAGTGACCAAACGAAAACCCGAAATCTCGATGAATTAGGTGGACTGGCTAAAGTTATGCCGTTTGTTGGGACATGCTTTATCATGGTGGCCTTGGCCTCTGCCGGTGTTCCCGGATTTGCCAATTTTGTCGCCGAGATCATGGTCATTTTAGGCGGATGGGACCCCTATCGCCTATTGACAATCTTTGCTATTTTAGGAATTGTCCTTACGGCTATTTATATGTTAAAAGCGATTCGCCTAGGATTTCAAGGCCCGCTTAATCCAGCGTGGACAAATTTAAAAGATGCCCACTCGTTAAGCGAAAAACTGCCCTATGTTCTTTTGTTGGGTGTCCTGATCTTAGCCGGTTGCTGGCCGTCTTTAATTCTTAATCACGTAAGCCCAAGTACAAAACCAATAATTGAAAGTCTCTATGTTTCCCAACGTTGATTGGCATCTTATTTCTCTGGAATTGTTCACCAGCCTTATCCTTGTGGCTTTGGTGATCTGCGATATTTTGCTGCCCGCAAGCATACGCCAAAAACGGCTGGGCTTAATCAGCTGCTTGGCCGTGTTTGGTCTGTGCGGCTTTTGGCTGACACAGCGCGATGTTGCAGGGATAACGTTCGGCGGGATGTTTGTCGTCGATTCGCTCGCATGGTTTTTTAAAGGCTTTTTTCTTTTGACCATGATTTTTATTTTTCCAATGACGGAAAAATTCTTTAAGTCCTCCGGCAAGAAAGGTAATGAGTTTTATTTTCTCTTGTGGCTCTCTTTAATTGGAATGTGCTTAATCGCTTCTGCGGCAGATTTTTTGGTCCTTTTTATCGCGCTCGAAATTTTGACCATCTCGCTTTATGTCATGACCGCGTATCTTAAAAGTGACAAAAATTCGCTCGAGGCCGGCATGAAATATTTGATCTTAGGGTCTTTGGCATCCGGCTTCTTTCTTTATGGCTTAAGTTTTCTCTACGGGGTCGTGCACACAACGCGCTTTGAGGCGATCCAAACATTCGTTAATACGCATGCGATGTCGCCGGTGATGCTTTTTGCTTTAGTCCTCATTTTTTCTGCTGCAGCTTTTAAAATTGCCGCGTTCCCTTTTCATATGTGGGTGCCGGACGTTTATCAGGGCGCGCCAACCCCGGTGACGGCACTTTTGTCAGTTGGGTCTAAGGCCGCCGGGTTTGTGATTCTGATTCGTCTTTTTGCAAGCGTTTTTGCCTCGTGGCAGCCGCAGTGGAGTTTAGTTTTAGCGGCCCTTGCCGCCGTGACGATGACCTACGGAAATCTTGTGGCCATGTTCCAAACAAACATCAAAAGACTGCTGGGTTATTCGAGTATCGGACATGCCGGATATCTTATGATGGGAATTGCCGTCGGGTCAGTCTTAGGGATATCCGCCATCAACTTTTATCTTGTCGGCTATCTGTTTGCCACGCTGGCCGCATTTTTTGTTGTGATTATCGTTTCAAAATTTGAAAGCACCGATCAAATTGCCGATTATTCGGGGCTCTCGAAACGTTCAGGGATTTTAGCCGCGACACTTTTGCTGGCCTTAACGTCGTTGGCTGGCATGCCGCCTTTGGCAGGATTCTTTGGGAAATTCTTATTGCTTTTAGCAACCGTCAAAAACAGGATGCTTTGGCTTGCCCTTATTGCTGCAGCGAATATCGTTATTTCTCTTTATTATTATCTTTTGGTCATCAAAAAAATCTACGTTGACGCACCGCAAACCAAAACCTCAATCCCCGTATCCTTAACCGTACGTATCCTGCTTATTGCCCTTATGATCGGCATCGTTGGAATCGGTATCTGTCAAGGGCCCTTTTTTAACGCGGCGATAACCGCAGTTAAAGGAATGTATCTGCTTAAGCTCTAAATTCTTTATCCCAAATTTTGCATGTGATCCGTCGCAAATACAGTAACTTTCTGAAAGAACATAGAAAAAAAATAAATTTGCTTTTTATAAAAACAACGCGTATATTTTAGCTGTGTACCTTATCTGTATTTTTCGTGTGTTTTAATTTTCCTTTGACAAAACTTATTTTTTTTATTTTTCCTAAAGAGGAAAAACTCTATGCAGGTTCTCTTTAATCGAGAAACTTTAATGTTTTTTAGAAAAATAGTCAGCGCTTTTATTGTGCTGACATTTTTAACTTCGCTGATCGTCTCGCCAGCTGGCGCGCAGGTCTTGCCGATTATCAACGCACCACAAAGCGCGACGAATGCGTTTGCGCCGCCGGTTTTGCTCGGCCTTAAAATCCATCCCAAAAATCCGCTTTTGTTTGACTTTATTGTCGATCAAGGGCAGTCGAAGCTTTCGACGGACGAACTTAAAAGCGAAACCACCAAGCTCGTTAAATATTTTCTCGCCGCATTGACGATTCCGGACAAGGAAGTTTGGGTCAATCTTTCCCCGACCGAAAAAGATCGAATCATTCCCGACGTTTTGGGTCAGACGACGATGGGCAAAACCATGCTCGAGCAGGATTATGTTTTGAAACAATTGGCCTCGTCTTTGACTAATCCGGATACGGATTTGGGCAAGAAATATTGGGAGCAGGTTAATGGGGCAAGGACGCTAGACGTTAGACGTTCGACGTTGGAAAAAACACCCAGCGTCCAGCCTCCAGCGACCAGCGACTTTAATAAAGTCTGGATCATGCCTGCTAAAGCGGAAGTTTTGGAAAGCAACGGCATTGTTTTGGTTGGAGAGAAGAGATTAAAGGTGATGCTGGCAGAGGATCGATCTCTTGACGGACAACGGTCCGTCGAGATCGATGCCGGAGCTCCGTCGACGGCGAATGAGATACAAAGGACGCTAGACGCTGGACGCTCGACGCTAGAGAAAAATTCAACCACCAGCGTCCAGCTTCCAACGTCCAACGTCTCTTCTGAAGTATTCCGCACCACCATCCTTCCCACCATCGAAAAAGCAGTCAATGAAGGTAAAGATTTTGCTGACGTGCGACAGATTTATAATTCCGTCATTCTCGCCGCGTGGTACAAAAAAGCTCTCAAAGAAAGTTTGCTGGGCAAAATTTATACGGACAAGGGCAAAGTCGCAGGGGTTGAAACCGACGACAAACAGATGAAGCAACGTATTTATGAACAATATTTAGCCGCGTTCAAAAAAGGCGCGTACAACTTGATTAAAGAAGAAGCGGACGAAAACGGCGATCTGATACCTAAAAAGTATTTTAGCGGTGGGATAACATCGTTGGCTTTGAACACAGCGGGTACCCCAATTATTGAAGAGAGACAGATTTCTACGCGACAAGCACAAAAAGTAATAACCGCGGGTTCTCCAGCATTTGTTCAAGTTTATGCGGCAACAGCAGTTTCTGAAGGAGAAACCGTTTCCGCCGCTGCGCAGGAATTAGTCCCTAATAATACATTGTCTTCAAGCTCTGTAACGATCAAATTAGAAACGGCAAAGATCCCGGGGAAAAATCGCGAAGCCCAAGTTTTAAATATTAAGATTAATCAAAAAAGTAAAATAAATGATGCTGTTGCGCTTTTAAAAAAACGAATTTTTGATCGTCAAAATCAAACAGGAGTTGTTGTGTCATTAGTTGATAATCTCGTTGACCAATACCCAGTTTCGCTGGCGTATTATCAAGAGAGCATTGAGACGATTCTAGCTTCAATGATCATCAACACAATAAAAGATAACCTCAAAAAAGAAAGAGAGATGGCACTGTTTGTCGATTTTGAGGTTATTGGGCAACAAGTTAAAGTAATGGTGGCCAACAATATTCAGTCTTTAGAAAATCAGGATTATCAAGGAGCCGTGGAAAATAGTTCATTAAAGAGCATCTCGAATTTGCTGTCACTACCGGGTGTTAAGTATGCTGTATTCCAAACGCCAGTCACAGCCAAAACGATGATTACAACGGCAGTATTAACTTTACCAAAATTAAAGAAAACTAACCCGATAAATACAGCCCGATTTAGTCCTCAAGTGATCGACGAGTTTTTTGCTGATTATCTAGCAAGACGTGCTTTGGATTCTTATCCCCAATTAGCTACGCGGTTTACGCGAGAAGTCAAAGAGTGGCTTTTGGAATTTGAGGGTTTTTTGAGGCCGGTTTTTATGGTTGTTTTAGATAAAGATCATGGAGAAGTTGATGCTCAAAAAATTTTTGACGCTAATATTTATCAACAGCTTGGTGGGAATGCCAGCTTAATAAATCATACTGCCCTTTTAGTTGAAAGTGCAGAAGTGGCTGGTAAATTTCTTAGCGAAGGTCGCGAAATTATTGTTGGTATCGGAGATGAATTAGGCGATAGGCCTATTGCGATTAATGGTCGTCAAGGCTTTTTGCCTCACGAGAGTGGCTGGATTGGAATCAAGGGCTCGGGATATTATTCTACCAAAGGGATGGTCAGTATTAATCCCAGCAATTCATTTTATCCATATAAGGGATTGCTTCAAGACTACGAAAGCGTTCAAGCTGGGTTTATTCAAAAGTTTAAACTAACAATTTCAGACTTGCAAAATCGTTTGATTGATACTTTTGCTAGCGTAAAAATTAATCGAGTTTATTTTAAATCTGGCAGATTAACAGCGATTTCTGATTTGCAATCAATGTTTACCCAACTCCCTGATTTTTATTTAAATTTTAATTTCTCAATGGGTGGCCCTTTTCGTATCCGCACATTATCTAACGTTTTATCTGTTGACCGAGGATTGCGCCGTTTTCGTTTGAAGGTAACGCCTGTTCTTATTGAGCGAGGGTTGCGATCAGATGTGGATGGGCCTTTGTTATTTGATGAGCTTTTAAAAACTGATATGCAACGGATTGCGGATGTGGTTGCCAGTATGTTTAATGAAAATTGGTTTCCTGCAACGATGAATACGCAGGATATAAGCATTGCCTATGCTCAGCTTCATGACCCCGAAGAAATTAAAGTGAATCTTGAAGATGATTCTATTCGACTTGGGTTAATAGTCCAAGCCTTAAATGACCTGACGACCATTATGGGTCTTGCTCAAGATTATCCAGAACAAATACAGGGTATTTTGGGTTCTGTAGAACAAGAATGGGCAAAATTCTTTACAAGGTTATTTAGCAAACTCAATGATCAAGAATTGTCCAAGTGGGCAGAGAATAATGATATTGATTTTTTAAGATCTATGATTGAGAGTGGATTATTTCACCCGGGAGTTGATACGCTGCTGGCAAAATTAGAGCCATTGATTAGGGAGCAACTTAAAGAACAAATGTTAATTAATGAAATATCGGGATATATGCATGAAGAGAGATCCGCATCTACTCCTGCCGCCTCCAGCGGGGTTGGGAATACTCAAGATTCGCCGCAATCGATAGCGCGTCGCAATGCATTAATGAAAATTGGAGGTTTAGTTACCGGGGCCCTTGGCCTTGGAGTAGCGGGAAAGGTCGGCTGGAGCTTACTTTCCGAAGAGGCTAGTAAAAAATTTCCAAACACAGCGGTTAAAGGATCTGCGGATTGGCAGGAAATTCAGAATATTATCACTGAGGCATTAAACGATCCAGTTATAAAGAACAACCCAAAATTTACAGAAGCACTCGAAGGATTTAGGGAATATTCTCAAGACGTAGTTTATTTAACTCATAATGAGCTTTTTGGCGTTTCATTTTTCACAATCGATAAAGCCACAGGGGAACTTGCATTTGCAATGGGTGTTAATTTTGTACGAGTTAACGAACTATTACAGAGATATAAGCAAACAGGGGATCGACTCTATCTTTGGACAGTTTATGGTATCTTAATAAC